>JALLOL010000264.1 GCA_027717875.1 Acidobacteria bacterium AH-259-L09
AGCTGGCGATCCCCCTCTTCAGATCCCGCCCTTTAAGAGCATACAACAAAGTCGTCAATACTCTGGCACCACTGGCCCCGATGGGGTGACCCAGAGCCACAGCTCCCCCGTGAACGTTTAATCGAGCTGGATCGAGTGGAACCGCCTTAATGAGGGCTACCGACTGGGCAGCGAATGCCTCATTAACTTCATACAAGTCTACTTGTTCATCTATCCAACTGGCACGCTGCTGAACCTTTCGGATGGCTTCTATTGGGGCCATCATCACCAGGCACGGCTCAATTCCACTGCTTGCGCAAGCAACAATTCGGGCCATGGGCTCAACATTCAGACGCTTGAGTGCTTCTTCAGAAAGAACTGTCACAGCGGCAGCTCCATCGCTGATTTGTGATGCGTTTGCCGCTGTCACGGTTCCTCCAACCTCGAAGACGGGCTTCAACTTGGACAGCGACTCTAAGGACCCGCCGTCACGAGGTCCCTCGTCGTGTTCGAACAACAATGTCACACCCCCCTTTTGAGGAATCTTTACCGCAACAGTCTCCTCTTTGAAGTAGCCCTCTTTAATTGCTGCAACAGCGCGGCAGTTAGACTCCAAGGCATATTCATCCTGCTCTTGCCGTGCAACGTCATACTTTTGAGCTATCACCTCTGCCGTGCATCCCATGTGATAATCTTCATAGGCGTCCCATAATCCATCATGGATCATGGAATCCAGCATTTGGCCATGCCCCAGGCGGTAGCCCTCCCGTGCTTTGGGCAGCAAGAACGGAGCGTTGGTCATGCTCTCCATACCCCCGGCCACTACAACATCCACATCGCCAACCCGGATCCCTTGACTTGCCAGTGTGACCGCCTTCAACCCGGAACCACAGACCTTATTGACAGTCAAAGCGGCCACTTGGGCAGGAATCCCGGCCCGGAGAGCAGCCTGCCGGGCAGGATTTTGACCGAGTCCTGCCGAGAGTACATTGCCCATAATAACTTCCTCCACCGATTCCATTGGTATGCCAGCCCGATGGATCGCTTCATTGACCACCAACGTTCCCAGCTCAACCGCCGAAAAAGATCTCAATGTTCCTAAAAATTTACCGATCGGCGTACGACATGCCGAAACAATATAGGCATCCCTCATGCTGATTCCATGATAGCCGAAATGGGGCTGCAGTGGGGGTCTAGACCAGACCCCCACTGCAGCCCCATTTGACAAGGCTCCGGAACGAATGTTTTAATTATTTGTGAACACCAGTGAGGAAGTATGGCGAAGATTTGTGAGATTTGCGGAAAGGGACCCCGTTTTGGTCATCATGTTTCCCACGCTCATAATTTGACCAAGCGGCGCTGGAATCCCAATTTGCAGCGTGTCCGGGCGGTTGTCAATGGGAGCATCCGCCGGATTCGCGTTTGCACTCAATGTTTGAAGTCTGGAAAGGTTCAGAAACCATCAATCGCCTCATAGTGCGGAAGAAATAGACTGTCCGGGCGTGGTGTCATCTCTTGGCCCAGCTGTGGGCCCTTTCTACTTCCTGGACTCCCTCGACAGCTTTAATGTAATTGACGATCTTCTCGAGATGCTCCGCATCATTGATCTCGACGGTCATGTCAATCAATCCGTAGCGGCTGTCAACGGCATTTGCATTTACGTTCACGATGTTGGTATTTACACTGGATATTGCCGAAGTAATATCTGCCAAAACCCCGGTCCGGTCCTCGGTAGAGATGAGCAACCGGACAGGGTAGGTGGTTTCCCTCCCATCCTCGGTCCACTTCACTTCGATCTTCCGCTCCGGGTTCAAGAGCAACTTTTCCACGTTCGGACAATTGACCGAATGCACTGAGATACCTCGGCCAGTGGTAATGTACCCAATAATCTCCTCACCGCGGATAGGATTACAACATCGGGCTCGGTAAACCAGGAGATCATCGTAGCCCTTGACCCGAATGGCAGAGTCCGAGCGTCCGAAAACTTTGTTGACCATTTTGGCCAGCTTCGATTCTTTGCTTTCTTCGGCTTCCTGCTCCAGTTTCTCCGGCTCCAGCCGCTTCAAGACTTGCCGAGAGGAGACTTTTCCAAAACCGATACTTGCGAACAGATCTTCTATCTTGGAGACATTAAAATCGCCAAGCATCGACTGCAGCTTGTCCTGGTATTTTTTGAGATTCAATTTATACTTGCGCGCAGTTCTCTCAAGCAGCTTCTGCCCCAATGCGATGGCCTCTTCTTTCTGCCTCAGATTGATCCAGCGCCGGATTGCGCCCCTGGCCCGTGAAGTGTTGACAAAATTCAACCAATCCCGGCGTGGATGAGCATCGCTCGAGGTGAGAATCTGCACAATTTCTCCGTTACTGAGCTTGTATTTCAAAGGGACGATCCGGCCATTAACCTTGGCTCCAACACAGTTGTGGCCAACTTCGGTGTGGATCGAATAGGCAAAGTCAACCGGTGTAGCACCACGCGGAAGGGTGATTACCTCTCCCCGAGGCGTAAAGGTATAAACCTCCTCCGGGTATAGGTCAATTTTCAGATTGCTCAAGAACTGCTGCGGATCCTTTACTTCTTGCTGCCACTCCAAGAGTTGCCGCAACCATTGAAAGCGTTTGTCGTCTTTGCCTTCCTCGAGTTTGCCCTCCTTGTATTTCCAGTGCGCTGCGATTCCCTCTTCAGCTATGCGATCCATGTCGTAGGTTCGGATTTGCAGTTCAAAGGGACTTCCATCGTGACCAATGACTGTAGTGTGAAGAGACTGGTACATATTGGCACGCGGCATGGCGATGAAGTCTTTGATTCGCCGCGGAATCGGGTTCCACATGTTATTGACTATGCCCAAAACCGTGTAGCAATCGCGAACCGTGTTTGCCAAAACTCGAATCGCAATGAAGTCATAGACCTGATCAATGCTGATTCTCTGCCGCTTCATCTTCTGGTAAGTGCTGTAGACCCTCTTGATGCGACTCTCCATGTTGGCCTCAATTCCCTGCTCTTCGAAACGCTGCTGCATTGCCCGCATCACTTCTCGAATGAACTTATCGCTGTACGCCCTCTTTTTTTCCACTTGAACAGAAATATTCTGAAAGGCGACAGGGTCCAAATAATTAAAGGCCAAATCTTCCAGCTCACCTCGCAGCTTGGCCATCCCCAAACGGTGGGCAATCGGTGCGTAGATGTCCAACGTCTCCTGAGCAATTATTTTTCTCTTTTCAGGAGGAAGATACTGCAAGGTACGCATGTTATGAAGGCGATCAGCCAACTTGACCAAGATTACGCGGATATCGTCGACCATAGCCAGGAGCAACTTGCGGAAATTTTCAGCCTGCTTCTCTTGGCGTGAAGAGAACTGAATCTGGCTGATTTTCGTCACACCGTCCACCATATGGGCGATGTCTGCACCAAAATACTCTCTAATGGTGTCGAGGCTGGTGAGTGTATCCTCCACAATGTCGTGCAGGAGGCCAACACTCACACAAGCCACGTCAAGCTTCATCTCAGCGAGAATACTGGCTACTGCTAAAGGGTGGAAAAGATACGGTTCTCCCGACCGACGGACTTGTCCTTTGTGTTCACGGGCCGAGAAAACATAAGCTTTCCTGAGGAGTTCTAGGTCCGCATTAGGATGATATCTTTGAACTTTTCCCTCAAGATCCTCGAAGCGAATCATGATCCCCAGTAATCCATTCTACCA
>JALLOL010000266.1 GCA_027717875.1 Acidobacteria bacterium AH-259-L09
ATGAGGAATGTTGAATTTCGAATGAGGAATGTCGAATTTCGACTCACATTTCGATCGGGAAGCTGTAGTCCTCATTCGCCATTCGACATTCCGCATTCGACATTCCGCATTCGACATTCGACATTCGGCATTCGACATTCGGCATTTATGTCTTGTCTGGCGTCTGTGGTTCTGTTCTTAAGTCTTACTCCCACACTAGGCCAAGTCCTAGACTACCAGGCATCTCCCATTGATTTTCATCGCAAACTCCGCGAAGCCTTTATAGCTGGAGACGATGTCAGTGCAGACATAAACACCATTATTGAGAAAGTCGGGGACCACTCTTTTGACACTTTACTCACCCACTCACAATCCAAGCTCACTGCGCTTAACCTTCGAAGTGTCGCCTGGAAAGCTTGGTCTGAAGGGGATTACGCGCAGGCGATCCGTCTTTACCGAAAAGCGGCTGAAATGTTGGGGGATTCAGGTGCCAGCAGCGGGGTCGCTTTTTGTCTGTACTATATTGGGGAGATTTTTGCCGAACAGGAGAACTATGTCGAAAGTCTTCGGTGGCTCGAGCGGGCCATAGAAGTCGCCAGCTCGAAAAATGGCCCTTACCTCGAAGCCCTTCTTCTTCAAAGTAAAGGCTACTCCCTCTGGTTTATGGACCACCTTCAGGCTAGCATTCACGCTTTTAGTCTAGCACTGGAACGCTGGAAGAGAATCGGGTTTCGTACAGGTATGGTGACTTCTTGGAATAACCTGGCTTCTCTGTACGAGGAGCTCCGTCTCTGGAAAAAGGCAGACCACTGCTACAAACGTGCTCTCAGAATCACTCCAGAGTCGTTAGATGAGGAGATTCGCTTTTATCTGCATGCTAACTACGCTCTCTTTCTACACAAAGCGAAACAGCTATCGAAGGCACTCCACCATCTGGACAAGGCTCGAGAATTGAAAGGAGTTTCGCCAGAGAAGTTTTTGCTATTGGAACTGAAAGTCTTGGGAATGGGGGGTCGCTCAGAGCGTCTCCATTCCTTTCATCCTCAACTTCCTTCCCTTCGCATCGAAAGAGCCTTGCTGCTCGGCCAATTCTTCCAGAAGCACGGGGACAAACCCCAAGCCTATCGTTACTTTAAAGAGGCTTTTCTGCACAGCCAAAGCTGGAATCAGCGCTACTTCATTCGAACATCCGCTCTTCATCTGGGCACCTGGCTGGAAAACGATGGTCAGTATCGACAAGCCGCTGAGCTCTACTCCTCAACCTTTAATCAAGAACACAATTTATCTGTCCCTGAAGTAGTCTTTCCGTATTCGCGCGCCATTTCTCCACTCTTCGATGGTTGGATTCGCTGCTTGATTCGCTTGGGGCGCTTCGAGGAAGCCTGGCGGGAAATCCAGCGCCTTGTACAGCTGCGGAGGAACAAGGGGGAGAAAGTAACCGAAAGCCTCCTGCCGGCTAAGTTCTCCAAAGATGAAGTGGGGCAATTTATCCTGGCCGGGAAGCTAGAAACCCAGAAGTCGCTGCTCATTTCCTGGGAAAAACTCACACCTTCAGATCTGAAACCAAAGTCTGCTTTTAAGTCACTTTCCTCCCACGTCAAGGACAAATTCACGATTGTCGAGATGTGGCCCGACCGTACAAGAGTCTACGCATGGCTGATTCAATCATCCGGATACCTCTTCCGAGAACTAATTCTTCCCAAAGAAATCGCCGAGACCGTGCGGGAGATTGTTGATCCCCTGTACTCAGCAGGTGATGCTCTTCCTCCAGCTCCTACCGCTCACCACCTGCAGCTCGTCTACGGCTACCTCATCCAGCCTCTGGAAAAATTCTTTGACTCCCACAGTATTCTATTTATTGGTCACAAGGAACTGCAGTATCTGCCCATCGAGATGCTGCAGAACTGGCAAGGAGAGTTTCTGCTGCAGCGCTACAATTTCAGCTACCTGCCTTCAGCCTATCGACCGCAGCAGCAGGAGTCGTCAGACCGATTGGCTCCGACTCTCATCGTCCCTGCTTCCTCCCTGGTGCTACCAGAAGTTGAGCGTGAAGAAATTTTCTTCAAAACTCTCTTTCCCGATTTAAAGGTTATAAAAAGATTGGATACAGCAGTTCCCACCAACGCCAAGTGGATCCACCTTTCCACACATTTTCGACTAGACGATCGATTTTGGTTGGTTTCCGGTTTCGCGAGTGGCGCCGAAGAGGTCAATATTCTTCGATTTCTGAAAGGACCCTTCTCTTGTACTCTGCTCTCCCTCGGGGTGTGCGACGCAGGCAATGGCTACACTTCCGGCTCGCCTTATTGGCTGGGATTTTGCGAGCTCTTCTTGACCCGAGGAGTAAATGCTCTCATCGTCAATCGCTGG
The DNA here is from genome assembly GCA_027717875.1 of Acidobacteria bacterium AH-259-L09. Next base: position 2,350 of record JALLOL010000266.1, read on the forward strand.
AGGCTTGATGAACTCTCGTCCCAGATTTATCGCGATTTTTATTCGCTCTCTAAACAGGGGCTTTCCATGGATCAAGCAATCACCGAGGCTCGGCGAACTTTCCTGGCTAAAAGCCTAAAACGCGCCAATGTCAAAATCAGAGGGGACCATCCCTTCTTCTGGGCGGGGATTGCCTATGTCGGAGTTCCCGGAAAAAGCTTATACGAAAGACCTGAGTTCGGAGCGGGGATACTTCTGTGTGGCCTGAGTTTGGGGATTGTGGTGCTTTCCGTTTTTCTGTCTGCTGCTCACTCTCGCCGGCGAAGAAAAACCAGCTGACTGTCCCCAACCCGCAGAACACGGGAGACGGTAAGGCTCCCCGGCACAAAGTCCAGCTTCGTTTTCTTGAAAGCTTCCACAATGATCTGGCTGCTCGCCTTCAAGAAAGCAAGGTTACCCACTGCTTTCAATAGCTTCTCATGGCGGCCGAAGTCGTAAGGTGGGTCTAGAAATACAAAATCTAAGGGAGGGGCCTCGAGCCTTTTTAGCAGAACGAAGACATCCAACTGAAAAATTTGGTAGCTTCCCTCTACTTGGCAGATTTCCAGATTCCTTTGAAGGACTACGAGGGCCCGGGAGCTTTTATCATTCAGGATGACATGGTGCGCACCGCGGCTAAGTGCTTCAATTCCAACGGCTCCTGAGCCCGCGAAGGGGTCCAGCCATACAGATCCTCTTACCGAATCGCCCAAAACGTCAAATAGAGTCTCCCGCAAGCGATCACTGCTGGGCCGAACATTCTTTGGCACAGCCGCTAGGCGTCGCCCCCGATATTTGCCTGCGATAATCCTCATACTTGGTCAGGTTCTCCTTGGGCAGAGTCACTGCAATTGCCCGGGCGCACTGTCTACTCTTCAAAAGCGTTGTCGTAAAGCACGTTTAGCCCTTGTGACCGGAGCATTTGGCAAAGCGGGCAATCGTCCTCAAAGAGGTCGTTGGGATCGAACTCCGCAATTCTGCGCTCGACCTCTTCCGGATCCGGAGAGTCCAGGTGGACGAGATTGAATCGACCTATACGGCTGACGATGGCATCTTCACCATAAATTCGTCGTAGTTCCTCCTCGGAATTTGGACCGGTCGTGATTACACACCAATTATCACTCATTCATTTTCTCCGTTGTTTCTTCTAATGGGCTATAACGAGCAAGAAGCAAGAACTATGAAAATTTGTTTTGGCTTGTTTGCAAACAAAGAGCTGGACAGAATTCCTCGGCCTCTGATGCCGACCATGATAGGGCGCCTAAAGTTTGCCTTGTAGGCTCCCCGTGTTAGTGTCT
>JALLOL010000267.1 GCA_027717875.1 Acidobacteria bacterium AH-259-L09
AGCCCGCCGGGCTTGAAGAAGACGCGCTGCGTCGTTCCTGTCACGGTCGTCCGATCGATAACCGCGGTGCGGAGAAACTCTTCGTACTCCGCGTAGCGCCCGATCCATACCTTGGAGCTGGGCGCTCCCGATGGCGCCGCAGGCGAAACCTGCTCGGCTGCCGCCGGGGGCTGCTTCTTCACGTAGTGCTCAAACCAGTCGAGCTGCTCCGCCAGGACCTGCTCCACCGCTTCCCGGGATCGATATCCGTGCTGCTCATGTGGAAGCATGAGCAGCCGGACGGTACCTCCGGTTCCGCGTACCGCTTCGTAGAGCTTCTCGGACTGCAGCGGCACCGTGCCCGGGTTCTGATCGGCTTCTCCGTGGATCAGCAGGAGCGGCTCGTTGATCTTGTTGGCATGCATAACCGGAGAGAGACGGAAGTACGTGTCCATCGCCTGCCAGAGAGTCCGCCTCTCGCTCTGGAAACCAAAAGGACGCAGGGTGTGGTTGTACGCCCCGCTGCGGGCAATGCCGGAGCGGAAGAGATCCGAGTGGGCGAGGAGGGTAGCGGTCATCAGACCACCATGGCTGTGGCCCATGATACCCACCCGTTCCCGGTCGGTGACCCCCAGCTCGACCGCCTTGTCGATCGCGGCTTCGGCCGAAGCCACCAGCTGCTCGATGAAGGTGTCATAGGCCGTGTCCGGATCGCCGATGACCGGCATGGCGACATTCTGAAGCAAGGCGTACCCGTCCAGCAGAAAGAAGAGGGACGTGGTCCCCATCAGGCGCAGGAACCGCTTCTCACTACCGCTGACCTGTCCCGCGGTCTCAGGATCGGAGTACTCCTGGGGATAAGAGTTAATGACGGTCGGCAGCCGCCTCCCTTCCTGATACCCTGGCGGCAGGAAAAGTGTGAAAGAGAGCGGCGTACCATCAGCGCGTTCATAGGTCACAATCTTCTGGGTGATTCCCCGGAGCTGAGGGGTTGGATCGTGGAAGCTCGTCAAGCGGCGCAGGTCGGTCTCCCATTCGGCCTCCCCGGCTTCTGCCTCTTCGAGCTTTCCCTTGAGCGAACGAATGAAGTAGTTTGGAGCTTCCGTCGGAGACTCGCGGCGGGTCAGGAAGCTCTTTTCACCCAGGTCAACCCAACCGGTGAAGTACTCGTGGACGGTTTCGTCGCAGCGGAAGAGCCGTTCACTCTCAAGCGTGGACAGGGAGAGGCGATCGAGAAAGGGCCTGTCACCTTGGGGCGATGCACCCTGACCGGACAGGAAGAGAGCGTCGCCATCCTGAACCACGACCCACGCACCGGTGGGCAGCTGCCGCTGCACGGGGTATCCAGGGTCATTGTACCGGTCGTTCCAACTCTGGTCGATCAGATGCAGTGGCGCGGATGAGGGATCATCCGCATTGAGCGCCCAGACGTGCTTCCAGCGGCGCTCACGCTCCCACTCGACGACCATGAGCAAACCATCCCGCTCCCCCCACCAGAGCCTCCAGATTCGATGCGGCGCTCTGTAGATCTTGCGCGCCTCTTCCTGGAACGGCACTTTCTGCATCATGAGCCGGTCCCGGTAGGTCGCCTCGCGGCCGGGGTCGCCTCCGTCGAGAGCCTCAAACCAGACAAGTGTGGCTGGCTCGGTCGATCTCCATTCGTGCTCCCGTGGACCTTCTGGCACACCGTGGATCGGCACCTGATCCGCCAGCGGCAGGCGGGCCGCGATATGTACCCGCTTACCATCAACATCCCAGATCTCGACGTCCTTCGGGAAACGGTACCAGGCATACAGATAGGACCATGGCTTGTGGAGACGCTCGACGAGTATCAGACGCCCACCTGGCGAGGGTTGGACGCTGGCGAGGATTCCGGGCTCACCCAAGGAGGTGAGCTGGCCACTCTCAGCATCCACCAGTACCAGCTGAGACAGCGCGTAGTGCTCGAAGAGCGCCTCGTCGTAGGGGCCCGTGAGCAAGTCGCGAGCCTCGTAGGTGCTGGTGGCGGATCCTCCGGAGCTTTCCTGGACCTTGGGGCCCGGAGGTGCCGGTGGTTTCTTGGGCTGTGCACCTCTGCCGGGCGGGATCCGCTTGACCAGAAGCGTCCGCTGATCGGGCATCCACGCAACCTCCGAGTAAAGCACAGGATTTACCCTGAGATCCTTAATGCGGCTGATCTGACCGCTGGCGGTTTCCCCTACCCAGAGCTCGATGCTGTCGGACGCCTGGTTGAGGAAGGCGAACCGTTTGCCGTCGGCCGACCATCGCCAGCCCATGATCCGCGGCTCCGTAGGTAAAGCGAGCTTTGTTTCCCGGCCGTCAGCTACCCGCAGGAGTGTCACCTCCATATAGGTGTATTGCGCATGACGGCCATTGGTCCGCGGGTTGAGGCGCACTCCGGCGAGGCGCAGCGTCGGCTTCGCCAGATCGGCCAGGGGTGGGTAGCGCAGCACCTTCATCAATGCCAGGACCTCTCCGGTCGGGCTCAAGCGAGCTATCGGCAGATCCTCGGCATGCAGGACATCCAGAATCTGTTGACGAGGTTTCCGCCAGGAGGTTCCTTCACTCGGCATCACTACCGGTGTCCATGCCAATAGCAACAGAACGCCAATTACTATGTGCTTATCCAGCTTCATGGATCGCTCCTATCCGTTTGACATATCTTCAACTAAGGTCAATCATGATTAAAATAAAACTCCCAATGCCATATGGCACAAATATAGGCGGATTGAGTCCAACTACTGATTATCTGGTTTCCAGATAAGTCCGTTACCTCTGCTTTCTTTCCAGATAATACGTCCAGCAGCTTGCAAAAATCTAGAGGGAAATGAGTCGGAAGATCAAAAGTCCTCTACCTTGAGGGTAACGATCGCACATCCGTCTCCAACACCCCAGAGTCGCGTCCTTGAAACTCAGGTGGGAGAGGCCTGAGGACTGCTTATGTCCGCAACGATGGTTTCCGCTGCCCGAGATCTCTGCACCCAAGCCGTACACAAGATTTGACAATAACTCCCCCGGGAGTTTCCCCTGCCTAAAGCTCACGCGAAATAACCCGAGGTCACGGATGCAGATGGGGAGAACCATTGACAGGAAAACACCGGCACTTCCTGTGTTCTCCGGGTGATAGGACGAGCTGGGGGTCCGTGATTTCCAGGTGATGTGGTTCTTTCTGGTAGAAGGTACATCTCTTGTTTTTCTGTGTAGAAACTAGCTCGACTCCGTATCTGAGAAAGTTCTTGGAGATCGACCCCTGGATGTCTCCAAAATCAAAGTGGGCTATTCGTCCAAGCTACGCGCTGAAAATGGCAAGTCACGAGTTTGGGTTCCTGGGTGATCTCCGTGAGGATTCTGCTCGCCTTCAACCGGCCATGGCTTCACGGACGGAATCTTTCAGGATATCCCTAATTTCACTCATGGTTTTCCTGCCAAAGCTCTTCAAACTAGCCTAGATAGGTGATTGCTCGCGGTGCCGCAGGCCTGACTTGACGAATAGATTGCTGGAGCTGCCGAACTCACAGCGTAGTCCTTCTCCTCCTGTACTACCAGTCTCCACCATTCTCTCGCCATACAGCCATTATGCGCCGTACGCCTGACTCGCGAACTTTCGATTCCCCTTGGGGCGGGGCTTTTGGGGAGGCGGTATATCAGGGCCCCAGACCCAAAAATTTTTCTCAGCGAAAAGCAA
>JALLOL010000268.1 GCA_027717875.1 Acidobacteria bacterium AH-259-L09
GCCATCGGCTGGGTATCCAGATGAAAGATGTCAGTGAACTTCCGGGGCTCTACGGCGAATTGTCCTCTTGGTGGCCTCTTCTCTCGGCCCCAGAGGATTATGCCGAAGAGGCCGAGTTGTACCGTCGCCTAATAGTTGCAGAATGCTCCAGGTTGCCGGAAACGTTGCTAGAGCTGGGATGCGGTGGTGGTAACAATGCATCGCACTTGAAAAAGTATTTCCGCATGACGTTGGTCGACCTATCGCCGCATATGCTTGCCGTCAGCCGCGCACTGAATCCCGAGTGTGAACATATCCAAGGGGATATGCGTACCGTTCGGCTGGGGAGTGAGTTTGATGCGGTCTTCATCCATGACGCGATCGTCTGTATGAGCTCTGAGAGGGATCTTCGACAAACGATCGAGAGGGCATTTATGCACTGTAAACCAGGGGGTGTGGCACTGTTCGCGCCGGACCATGTTCGAGAGACATTTCGCCCTGGAGCGAAACATGGTGGGCATGATGGCAGAGATCGGAGCATGCGCTATTTGGAATGGACTTGGGATCCGGATCCGAGCGACACCACGTATGTTGTCGACTTCGCATACCTATTGCGTGAAGCGGACGGCCAGGTGCGCTGCGAGTACGACCGGCATGTGTGTGGGCTTTTCGCCCGGCAGGCCTGGCTCCGCATAATCAGCGAAGCTGGTTTCCACGCACGCGGTATACCGTTCGAGCATAGTGAAATGGAGCCGGGGTCCTGTGATGTGTTTCTTGGCGTGAGGCCAGGTGTCTGATCGCCACAGCGGAGGTGGCTGCCTAACACCTTGCTGGAGCGGACGTCGCTCGCGGCGCCGCTCAGCTCGCAACCGTTAGGCCGTCAGGAGAAACAGAAGCGCAATGGCTCTCGAAACTGTCCATCTCGTCTTGACACCTTACTCCCCCGAGCATCTGCTCGCGTTGGTCGAGGGTGAGGAGCGTTTCGAAGAGTGCTTCGGGCTGCCGGCTGCGGAGGGCCTTCGGGAGTTCCTCGTGTCGGATGAGGTCTCGCCCGCGTGGCTGGCGCAGCTGCGCGAGTCGGTGGCGGCAGACCCGTGGGTTCATGGCTTCGCGATCGTCCATCGGGAAAACCGCCTGGTCGTCGGAAATGTCGGGTTCAAAGGGCCGCCGGACGACGACGGGGTGGTAGAGATCGGCTACGGAATCGTGCCCGCTTTCCAGAGGCGAGGGTACGCGACGGAAGCGGCCGAGGCGTGCACCGCATTCGCGTTCGTCGACGGTCGGGTGCGACTCGTTCGGGCCCACACGCTCCCGATGCGTAATGCCTCGACGCGGGTTCTGGAGAAGTGTGGGTTCATACGGACCGGCGAGGTCGAGGACCCCGAGGACGGCCCGGTGTGGCGGTGGGAGCGGCCCAAGGAGTCGGGACAGCTATAAGTTGGAGATCGCCGGCTACAAGCTCGATCGAGTGCTCGAACTGGACATGGTGCCCCCGACGGTGGCGGTGCGCTTCAACGGCAACACTGGCGTCGCTGCCGCTCTGGGTGCTGAACACCAGGATGCTGAAGCAGCTCAACGAACGGAACTTGCGCGCTCCCGATTCGGAATCCGGGAAGGCGAGGCTCTTCGCTGAAAGCCCAGGCGCATCTGGCCCCAGGAGTGCGCTCAACGCTTCCCTGAAATCCCCTGTAGAGATGCCTTTCAAATAGAGCAGTGGTAAAAGTTCCTCGACGCTCTTGCTGCGTCGGAGGTAAGGTGGGACCAGGCTCGATCGGAAGCGGATGGCCTCCTCTGATTGGCCACCAGGGTTCCGATCCCGAGTCCTCGGAACCCGGACTTTGATGCCGCCAAGACCAGTCTGAATCTCTCTTACACAAGTTTCGATCATAACTCCAAGGGGAGAAAAGGAGCCTCGACCTTTATCAAAAACCTACGTTGGTGGAGCCTGATCCTGTTGTCTGCCCACTTCACTTGGACGACCTGGCCATAACAAACGGTTACGATGCCCACTAAATCTGTGGTCGGCAGTGTTACCAGAGACCCTTTACGAATCTTGCCCACCATCCTCTCTTTCTTCGCTGGTAACACTGCCCCTTTATTATTGCAGGAGAAGCCGACACTAACTCTCCACTGGTCCAAAGCGCAGGTGAAGAGAATAGGGAGGACCTGTGTGGATAGAAGTGGTTTCCCCCTGAACTCATCCGTGAACGAGCAGCAAATGGAACGCCGAGCGCCAACTCCCTTACAGGTTGGGGCCGATCACCTTTTCCGGCCTAACGATTTCGTCGAACTCCTCTGCTGTCACAAACTCTAAGGCAACCGCTGCCTCTTTGAGGGTAATATTCTCTTGGCGCGCCTTCTTGGCCACCTTGTCGGCCTTGTCATAACCGATGTACGGATTAAGCGCCGTTACCAGCATCAGGGAGTTGGTCAGATTCTTCTTTATATTCGTCTCGTTCTGTGCAATGCCCTTAGCACAGTGCTTATTAAACATCTCGCAGGTGTCAGCCAGCAGCCGGATCGACTGCAGCACCTTGTAGATCATGACCGGCTTGAACACGTTTAGCTCGAAATTGCCGGACGATCCTCCGATGTTCACCGTTACATCGTTACCAATCACCTCAGCGCACACCATGCTCATCGCTTCCGACTGGGTTGGGTTAACCTTGCCAGGTATGATCGACGATCCCGGCTCGTTGGCTGGGATAGTAATCTCTGCTAGTCCGCCATGAGGGCCGGAGGCCAACCAGCCGATGTCGTTGGCAATCTTCATCAGTGAGCAAGCGATTGTCTTGAGTACACCAGAAGTCTCGACCAGGGCATCGTGTGCCGCCAGCGCTTCAAACTTGTTCGGCGCTGAGACAAAGGGTTTGCCGGTCAGCTCGGCGATGGTAGCAGCACCCTTCTCGGCAAAATCCGGATGCGTGTTCAGGCCTGTGCCGACCACGGTGCCGCCGAGTGCCAGGGGGTACAGCCCCTTCAGACAGTTGTCGATTCTTGCCAATCCATTACTCAACATTTGCGAATACCCGGAGAACTCCTGCCCGAGCGTCAACGGCGTGGCATCCATCAGGTGGGTGCGCCCGATCTTGAGAATATCCTTAAACTGGTTCGATTTTTCTGCAAGCGTGTCGCGCAACTGCGTGATCATCGGAATCAGACGGCGGTGGATCTCCTCCACCGCGGCGATGTGCATGGCGGTCGGAAAGGTGTCGTTCGAGGACTGCGCCTTGTTGACATCGTCGTTGGGATGAATCGGCTTTTTGCTGCCCATCTCGCCGCCGTTCATCTCGATCGCCCGATTAGAAATTACTTCATTGGTGTTCATATTCGTCTGAGTGCCCGAGCCGGTCTGCCAGATCACCAGTGGGAAATGCTCATGCAGCTTGCCTTCGATCACTTCATCGGCCGCCCTGAGGATCAAGTCTCCCTTTTCTTTCGGAAGAAACCCCAGTTCCATGTTGACCAGCGCTGCCGCTTTCTTCACTATTCCCATGGCCCGAATCAGCTCGCGCGGCATCCGTTCTCCGCCGATCTTAAAATGGCGCAGCGAGCGTGCGGTTTGCGCTCCATAGTACTTATCCACCGGAACCTTGATTTCTCCCATCGAATCGGTTTCTATCCGGTAATCCATCATACCCTCCAAATTTCCTTCATATAGGTGATTGTATTCGAT
>JALLOL010000027.1 GCA_027717875.1 Acidobacteria bacterium AH-259-L09
TAGTTATTCTGCTGATCGTGATTGTGATTTTTGGAGCGAGTCGGCTTCCGCAGCTTGGAAAGGGTCTTGGCGAAGGCATCCGTAACTTTAAAAATTCTCTGAAGAGTGGACAAGACGAGAAGGCCGAAGAGGAATCCGAATAGGAACAACCTCAGAACTCGAATTTTCTCAAAATTGTTAGTTCCCTTTTCCAATCTGAATTAATTCCGACACACTTCAATTCAATCTCTTCCTTCAAATACTTCTTCAACACAGGCATTACTCTGTGGAATTCGAAAAGCGGAGAGATCAGATACAGTAAAGGTGACTCCCTGGAAAGGGGTATTTTCAGGAAATATCCAGCTCGCTGAAAGTCTCCTTGCTTGAGGTGATGCCAGACCCGTTCCCAATAATCGAGTGCCTGAAAGATCAAGTCCAGGTCCTTATCAACTTTTAGCTCCAAAACCGCCAGACGCCCGCCCTTCGTGGCAGTCAAAAGATCCAGAACCTTTCGCTCTCCATCCAGGTAAGTGGGGACCTGAGAATAAACGACATCCACAAAATCAGCGTTAAAAATCGAATGATCGCTGACGATGAGACTTTCCAACCATCGTTCCTGTGCGAGACGATAGTATGGATGCTTCGGCTCAGTTGGCGGGAAACAGCGTACTTTGCTGACCTGCTCCAAGTGCTCCTCAAAGTCGGCCAACGTGGACGCGGTCAGCAAACAAGGATCGGCTAAGTTGAAAAAGCACTGATCTCTATTGTTATCGTGCCAGGCAATTCGAAGTCCGCGAAAAGACAGCTCCCAGCGCCCATGACGAAAACTCAAATGAAGCAAAGGGTGCTCTTGCTTGATCTGATGAAGAAGAACAGGGACATCTTCTCGATAAGGAAAAATAACGTAGGGCCTTCCCAGTTGGGAAGATTTCACCGAACGGGGGTAAATCTTTTTCAACCGGGACTTCGGCCGATAGTCTCTTCCTGACTTCTCCTCTAGTTGATACTCATAACATATCAAGGGGAGTTCTAGTCGAGGAAAGCTACTCAGCAAACGCGTAGTCCAACATTCTGGAATGAAAATCAGAATCCGGTCGACACAACCCTTCCTGCGGAGATGGTCCCACCACAAAATGGCGGATGAAAGAACCCGGTCTGTGAGCTCGACTGTCTCTCCCGGATAAACAGCCACTGCTGCCAAATGGTGACGACCATCCCATAAATGGAGCCTTAACAGAGCGGCAGTCTGGTGGCGATTCCGGTCTGTTCCCGTCAAGATTTTGAGAATTTTCCAATGTGGGAAGCGACTTTGGAGCAAGTTCAGAAAGGGAGTTCGGAATCGTTCGCGGACAGCTGTTCTTTCTTTTTCGGGAAAAAATCGCAGATGTCCCCCGCCCCTGATTCTAAACTCTATTCCCGTCTTCAAAAGGCGTACTTCTTTAATCCGCTTCCATCTGTCCTGGAACCACACCGTCGGCGGTTGGGTTTGAATGGAACTCTTTAACTCCGGATGATAATCCAGGTATCGCCCCAGGAAATCGACATCTTCTGGACCCATTTCGTATATTTCACCTATCACTATAAACGTCGAATCTCCCCAAAAATGCGAAAATTTCGTTGGATTTAAGTCGAGGGGGTCAGACCTTCAAGACACGGCCCCTCTTTTCACCTGGTTTCCGAAATAACCCATTCCAAATAGGGTGCATATCCACTGTCGATGGAGAAAGCAATGACTTCCGGCACGTCATAGGGATGGAGTTCTGCAATACGATTAGTCAGTCGTTGTAGACGATCTTCCGCCGTCTTGATTACCATCAAGTGCTCGGTAGCACGCTCCAAAGTTCCCTTCCACTTGTAAATTGAGGTTAAGTTGGAAATAATATTGACACAGGCTGCGAGTCGCTCTTCTACCAACTGGTGAGCGATCCGCTCGGCAGCCTCGTGGTTGTCAATGGTTGAGATGACAAGGTAGATTTTAGGCGTTTTCATCACCGATGATATTTAGCCCCAAGGCCAAGCGCGAACTTTCCTGGATCTTGCTATTCACCAGTTGTCTTACCTTAATGTACATCCTGGTGTTTGGAGATGGTGGTTTTGTGCAAGTCCGCAAGTATCGGGCAGAGCTGCAGGATTTGCAACTTGAAAATCTCCGTCTTCGAAAGAAACACCGCGACTATCTGGAAAGGATCGACAGACTTAAAACCGACACTTACGAAATCGAGCGAATCGCTCGAGAGCGTTACAACTTCGCCCGGCCGGGCGACATCATTGTGAACCTGCAGGAGTAGCGGTTCCGGGTTCCAAGTTTCAGGTTCCACGTTCCACGTTTCAGGTTTCAAGTTGTAAGTTCTGAGTTTTGAGTTCTCGTTTCTAGATTCTGAATTCTGAATTCTGGATTCTTATCCGCTTAACCAGATCCGAGTGCGCGCTTCACTTGCCGGAGAAAGTCGTCGGGGCCAAGGTAACCAACGACGCGCGCTTCCTGGACTTCGTTTCCTCCAGCATCAATGAAAATAATTGTGGGGACACCGCCCACAGTAAACTGTTTCCGCAGTAATTCGGCCTCTGGTGACTCGTAGTACGTTAAATCAACCTTCATCATCATGAATGGAGTAACGGCTTCGATCACTTCTTCATGGCTGAATGTGAACCGGTCCAACTCACGGCACGGAATACACCAGTCAGCATAAAAATCGAGAATGACTGGGCGTCCTTCCTTCCTGGCTCGATCAAAAACAGCAGGGTCGTACTGTTGCCAGGCGATTGTCGCCCCTGGTGTTTGGGGGATTACAGCATAAAGACCGATGGCCAGGATGAAAACTCCTGCAGTTTTCTTCAGCCAGTAAAAGGCTTGACCGCCATTACTACTTTTATCCAGCCAGCCCAGAAACACGGCGGCGATGACGGCTAAAGCGAATACGATCCAGGGCACTATCCTATCCGGAAGCAGCGGAGCGATGAAGTAGAGGGCCAGCCCAAGCAGCGCAAAGCCGAACAACCTTTCAACCCAGAGCATCCAAACGCCGGATTTCGGCAATTTCTTCAGTCCACCCGAAAAGGTCCCCAGTGCCACGTAGGGTGCCCCGAGACCCAGGGACAGCGTGAAGAACATCCAGAACCCAAGCCACGGATTGCCGGTTGCGCCCACGTAAGTCAGCAGCCCAAAGGTCACCGGACCAACGCAAGGCGCGGCAACGATGCCGACGACCAGTCCCATAGTTAGTGCGCCAAGTATTCCGCCGCTAGATCCCCCAGAGATTTTCCGCCTAATGAAACTGGGTGCCTGAATCTGGTACATTCCGAACAAACTCAACGCCAGGACCACCATAATCATAGCAACGCTCACTAAGACCCAGGGATTCTGCAGTAGTGCCCCAAACATTTGCCCAGTCAGGGCGGCGATGACCCCCAACGTGGAATAGGTGATGGCGATGCCAAGCAGGTACATGAGTCCCAGCCCGAAGACGCGCCACGTCTTGCCCTCACTCTGATGGCTGAAATAGCCGATAGTCACTGGGATCATGGGATAGACACAGGGGGTTAGATTCAACGCCAAGCCGAGGACAAAGAGAAACGGCAGAGCCACAAACAATCCGTGCTCCTCGATAAGGCGGGCGAGATCAGTTTGAGCTAAGCTCAAGGCATTACCCAACCAGGAGAAGAGCCTTGCTACTGCCCATCTTCGGGGGGCGGCATCAGTTTGAGCCAAGCTCAAGGCATCACCCGGGCCCAGAAAGGCGGGCGCCGTGAACGCGACGGACCCAAAGAGATCTGAGTTGATCGGTCGGCTCGGTTGCTCCAAGCTCGCAATGTGAATCGGGATCCTGATGTTGTGGAGGGCGGGAGCCAAACAGATCTCGTCGTTGCAGGCCTGGTATCGAAAAGTGCCTTGCATGACCTTCTGGCCGGGTGAGCTGGACTGTGCTATGGTCACAGGAAAGCGGACGATGACACGCCCTTCATAGACATCCAGCTCCTGTTCGGCAAAGGCGAATTTGAGGCGCACGGCGTCCGGGTACTGGATCTCACCGAAAGTGAAACCGTCAACCGCTTCCAGGCTCAACTGTGTGGGAATCAGATAGCTAAGCGTAGGCTGGTGAGCGTTGATGTGCCAACCTTCCTGCAGGTCCGCGATCACGGCCACTTGAAAGCTGCTGCCCGGGTGTACATTGTCCACCGAAAGCGCAGTCTCGATCTTGACCAGTTTCTCCCCACTCAGCAGTTGTGCCTGAGCCGGTGCGACGGCCGAGGCAGAAGTGGGAGCGGAGACGTTAACCTGTGTCATGAGTGTCTTATTTTTCGGCGGCAGGCACAGCGTGTCGCTGCACATCATGAATCTAACCTTCACGGGCAAACTGTGCGTACCCGATGGCGCTGTGGGCTGCACCTTGAAGGGGATGAGAAAATCGACCTTTCCTTCGAAGTACTCGGTGTTGATATCAAAATTCTGGTCAAACCAGGTCAAGGGCAGGGGTTGTTTGACAGATCCGGCCGGGCTAAAAACCGCATTTTCCACCACCGAGATGGATGTGGGAATCGGGCCCCCTGGAGGTTGGCTCATGGAATAGAGATGCCAACCTTCATCAATGTCCGCACTGAGAACCGCCTCAGCCTGACTTCCAGCAATTAGCGTCTCCTGCTCCACGCCCAGTCGGAACCGGACCTTATCTTCACCATACGTGAAGGTCATCAGGCAAAGGAACAGCAAATAAGCAATACGAGCTTTCATTTTCAATAGCTTTGACGAAAAACTGGTGTGCCGGGTTCCTTTTGCGTGTTGATTAACCAATTCCATTGGTTGAAACTCACTAGTCCGGATTATTTATAAATGAATAATCCGGACTAGCGAACTCGCTGATATACGACCTTGCCTCTGACGATCGTCATTACGGGCGCGCCGTGCAGTCTCCAACCGTGAAAGGGACAATTCCGGCTTTTCGACCTGAACTTTGTTGCATCGACCATTATCTCACAATTGGGATCAATGACAGTGATGTCGGCAATTGCCCCCTCCTCCAGGGTCCCTCGGCCTAACTTGAGAATGCGATTGGGATTCGTACTAAAAAGTTCCACCAGGCGTGAGATCGAGACAGTGTCGCGTCGGATTAAAAATTCCCAGGCCAAAGAAACCGCTGTCTCCATGCCGATGATCCCATTAGCCGCCTCTTCGAATGTTGTCTCTTTTTCCAGACGCGTGTGTGGAGCGTGATCCGTAGCGATGCAATCAATGGTGCCGTCGGACAACCCTTCTAACATCGCCCGGACATCCGATAAGGTACGTAAAGGTGGTTTCATTTTGAAATTGGTGTCGTAATTCTTAATATCCCCATCATGCAAAATAAAGTGGTGGGGAGTCACCTCACAGGTCACCGCGATTCCCTGCTTTTTTGCCTGGCGCACCCAGGAAAGGGATTCTTTGGTAGAAATATGCGCAACGTGAACCCGCGCGCCGGTGATGCGGCTTAACATGATATCACGAGCCACGTGCAGCTCTTCCGCTGTTCGATTCATTCCCTGCAGCCCCAGCCGCGTAGAATCGGCACTTTCGTTCATAAGACCGCCGGCGGCCAGATGCGGATCTTCACAATGATCCACAACCGGGATATCGAAGATCTTTGCATACTCCAAAGCCCGCCGCATGATCTGGTTGTTCGCAACTGGATTTCCGTCATCGGTGATCGCAACTACTCCCGCCTTGACCATTTCCCCAATTTCAGCCAGTTCTTCTCCCTCTAGTCTTTTCGTAATGGCCCCTGCGGGAGAAACATTGACCCAACCAGCCCGGCGAGCGCGCTCCAAAATGAAGCGTGTGATGGCTTCACTGTCGTTCACCGGTTGGGTATTGGGCATGCACATGACGCTAGTGAATCCTCCGGCTGCAGCTGCCTGGCTCCCTGTTAAAATCGTCTCTTTGTCTTCGCGTCCGGGCTCACGCAAATGTACATGCATATCGACAAAACCCGGAGCCACGATCCATCCGCGGGCGTCAACCACTTCCCAGCTCTTCTTGGCCCGAATTTCCCCGAGAGCGGCAACTCTTCCCTTTTCCACCAACAGATCTCTCTTCTTCTTCAGCTTCTGCCTGGGATCGACAACAGTTCCACCCTTCAATAGCAGGGTCATTGCTCTGATTCCTCACTGGTACCAAGCAAAAGGAAGAGCACAGCCATTCGGACCGCCACACCGTTGGTGACCTGTTCCAGAATGACCGAGTACTCCCCATCAGCAAGCTCAGGATCGATTTCCACGCCGCGGTTGATTGGCCCCGGGTGCATCACGATGGCGCTTTTCTTCGGCCACTTCATTTTTTTCCTCTCGAGACCGTAGAGGGCGAAATACTCTTTGACAGACGGATAAAAGACTTCTTGTTGCCGTTCCCGCTGCGTTCGAAGCATCATCACCACATCTGCACCCTGGAGCGCTTCCTTCATGTGATAAGTCACCGTTACACCGTATTGTTCAAACTCCATGGGTATCAGGGTGGGGGGTCCACAGACCCAGACTTCCGCTCCCATTTTGCCTAACAGAAGCGCATTGGATCGCGCGACGCGGCTGTGTGCGATGTCTCCGACAATGGCGACCTTGAGATCCGCGATTTTCTTTTTGTGATCCAAAATCGTGAGGGCATCCAGCAGGGCCTGAGTAGGGTGCTCATGCATTCCATCTCCAGCGTTGACAATGGATGCATACTTGGAGTATTGGGCCAGGAGATGTGGGGCACCTGCAGCGCTGTGACGTACCACGATAATGTCGGGATTCATGGACTGCAAATTGTTTCCTGTGTCAATTAGCGATTCTCCTTTGGTGACACTGCTGGTGGCGACACTGAAATTGACGGCGTCTGCACCCAACCGCTTCGCGGCAATTTCAAAGGAAGCTCGGGTCCGGGTTGAGGGCTCGTAGAAAAGATTGATAACCGACTTCCCACGTAGTGTGGGAACTTTCTTAATAGGTCGAGCGGAAATTTCCTTGAAACTTTGAGACGTATTGAGGATTAAGTTGATGTCATCGACCGTGAGATCTTCAATCCCAAGTAGATGCTTCACGCTCAAAGGCATAGCGCACCTGACAACTGACAGCTGACAGCTGACAACTGAGAGCTGAGCGAGTTTCCCTGTTGTCAGCTGTCAGCTGTCAGCCCTTTCTCAAAAGCTCCCTTGTAGTTAAAAAAACACCCTCTTCGTCATCAATTGGCGAGAGTCGCACCTCCACCACCTCGCCTTCGTCCGTCTCGACATATTTTCCGACATAATCAGCTTGAATGGGCAATTCCCTGTGTCCACGGTCAATTAGTACAAACAATTTGATTCTCTGGGGACGTCCGTAGTCGAGTACACTGTCCAGAGCTGCTCGGGTAGTACGACCCGTATAGAGCACATCATCGACCAGAAGCACATCCTTATCGGTCACATCAAAATCCAGATGCGACCCTTCCACAACTGGTTGAGTATCGATCATGGAAAGATCGTCTCGATAAAAAGTGATGTCCAAGATACCCAGCGAAAGTCGCTCTGCGGACAGTTTCATAATTTTCTTTTGAAGCCTTTCAGCCAGTGGAACACCCCTTCGGCGGATGCCAACCAGTAACATATCGCCTAGGTTTCGGTGGTCCTCAATGATTTCATCCGCAATCCTTGACAACGCCAAGTCCATTTCTTTTGCAGTCATCAGCTGTCGGAGATAACTTTGTTTCATTGGTCCTCCCGAAAGCGGTGGAGATGTTAACACAGGTTGTTTGGGGTCAGGTAGGTGGTTGAAGGGGCCGTGTCTTTAAAATTTAAATTTTGGGCCAAAATTTAAATTTTAAACACACGGCCCCTTTTCTCCCCCCTGTGTTATTCTGTGCTGGATGGCCTACTCTCTGGAAGCCCCCGTGATCGAAAATCTGAGATTTCCACAGCACAACTATCTGCTTTCCCTTCGAGCCCCGAAAGTGGCACAAAAAGTCCTTCCGGGTCAATTCGTTATGGCAGCTGAAGTGGAAAAACTATCATTGCCTTACCCTTTGCTCAAGCGCGCCATGGCAGTTTATTCTACAGCCCAGGAGAAGGGTGAAAGATCAATCATCACCCTTCTGCTGAAAGTGATTGGAGATGGAACCCGGCGTTTAGCCTCACTTCGACTCGGTGATACGGTTAGTCTCATTGGTCCCTTGGGGAACGGTTTCGACATAGGCCAGGGGCACGGAAAAATTAACCTTCTGGTCGCGGGAGGCATTGGCATTGCGTCGTTGTACCTGCTGGCCGAGAAACTAAAGCGAAATGGCCAGCAACTTCATCTAATCTATGGCGGTCAGAGCGCCAAGGATCTAGTCGGACTGGACGACTTTCGGCGCCTTGAGATACCCATCTTCGTCACCACCAATGACGGAAGTCTTGGCCTTAACGGTCTGGTAACTGAAGGACTAGAAATTTATTTGAAAGACTTACCGCAGGATGACTTGCTCATTTATACCTGTGGGCCCAACCCCATGATGGAGGCTGTGAGCTTATTGGCTGCCGTCCACAACATCCCCTGCCAGATCTCGGTCGAGGCCAAAATGGCTTGCGGTTTTGGTGTCTGTCTCGGATGCAGCGTGAAAACAGTGGACTCTTACCGATTGGCATGCCGACACGGACCCGTCTTCGACGCTGCACAATTCGTCTGGGAAGAGACTTAATACGGCGACCTTTGCTGATGGGGCTTGCGTGGCGAGGTCAAGGAACAGCGAGGCACTTAGCCATGGATACTGCGGTCGATCTTTCCGTCGACATTTCTGGATTGCACTTCAAGAACCCAGTGTTGGCGGCCTCAGGGACTTTTGGTTACGGCCTGGAGTTTACACGATTCTTCGATATCTCAGAACTGGGAGGATTTTGTACAAAGGGCTTGTCGCTGGAACCGCTTCCCGGTAACCCTCCCGGCCGAATTACTGAGACTCCCGCTGGTATGCTTAATGCTATTGGTCTTGAAAATGTGGGCGCCAAATCCTTCATCAGGGACAAACTCCCTCCCCTGGAACGTTATGACACACATATCATTGCCAATATCTTTGGAAAAACAATTGAGGAATTCGTGGCCATTGCAGGCGATCTCAATCCACACCAAAAGGTAAGTGCGCTCGAACTGAATATTTCCTGTCCCAACATCAAGGAGGGTGGCATACAGTTTGGTCACGATCCTGACATGACTTACAAGGTGGTTGAAGCCGTCAAGAAAATTTCTAATAAACCAGTGTGGGTGAAGCTTTCACCGAATGTCACTGACATCACTGTCTTTGCGCGAGTCTGTGAGGATGCGGGAGCGGATGCCTTAACGCTGGTGAATACCTTTCTTGCCATGTCGATCGATGTCAACAAACGCCGGCCCATGTTGTCCAATGTAACCGGCGGCCTCTCGGGCCCTGCCATCCGTCCTATGGCTGTTCGTCTAGTTCATCAGGCCGCTCAGACCGTAGACATTCCCGTGGTTGGAATTGGGGGCATTACCTCTGCTCGTGACACACTCGAATTTATGGTCGCCGGCGCCATGGCTGTTCAGATCGGGACGGCCAACTATTTCGATCCAATGGTTTGCGTAAAAGTGATCCGCGGGCTGCGCCGGTACTGCGAGGAAAACAACATCAGTGATATCAAAGAGATCATAGGGACACTGGAAGTCAGAGAAGGACAGTTCTTGTACTATTAGTTTCCCCCCAACACCCATGCGATTCAATACAAAGGACGAGCGACTTATTGTGGCGCTTGACGTTCCCACTCAGGAGAGAGCCACCAAACTGGTCCGTGCACTCAAGGACCACGCCGGGTACTTCAAGGTCGGCCTACAGCTTTTCACAGCAGCAGGACCAGCGGTCATTCGGAAAATCCTTCAGGAAGAGACTAAGGTGTTTCTCGACCTCAAACTTCACGATATTCCGAATACGGCCGCTCAGGCTGCTGTGGAAGCGGCGCGCCTGGGGGTGCACATGATGACTCTCCACACCCTGGGTGGAGAGGCGATGATGAGACAAACACGTGAGACGCTCCAGGAGTCCTCGCAGCGAGAGGGGTGGCCGATCCCAAAACTTTTGGGTGTCACCATCTTGACCAGCATGGATCAGACAACCCTTTCTTCTGTGGGCATCGAGCATCCCATAGATGCAGAGGTCTTGCGCCTGGCAAAATCCGCTCAGAGAGCAGCCCTGGACGGCATCGTCTCCTCTCCACACGAACTGGGGCTATTCCGACAGGTCGGCTTGCACGGACTTCTATTTGTCACACCGGGCATTCGGTCAAGTACATCTGCCGGCGACGATCAAGTGCGGACAATGACCGCTTCTCAAGCCCTGGCAGAGGGAGCCGACTACCTAGTCGTAGGACGACCCATTATTCGAGCCCCTGATCCGGTAAGAGCAGCCCGGGCAATTCTTGAGGAAATTCATCTGGGGTCGAGCCGAAATTGTAAATCGTAGGGGCCAGCAGAAGATACCGCCACAATGGCTCGGACGAACCACCGGTGTCGCCCCTATAATGTGCAGAAAGGCATCGTCACAAGCTGACGGCGTAAGCAATTCATTTCGGTTAAAATGGAAGGAAGAATGAAAAAATTATTATTCACTCCCGTTGTCTTTCTCATCCCCACGTTGGTCTTGGGACAGCTGGAGGATAAGCCTGCTTCTAAATCCTCGCCTTGTCACGTCTTCATCGACGATCAGAACATCTGGACTTTGGAAATAGTTCAGGATCCGGATGGGGTGGTGGTACCCATCCTCAATATCATCACCTTTTCACGAGGCCAGTGGGAGTTCCGGCCTCCACAAATTCACATAGTTAACCAAAAGGGCAGAGAAGCTCGAGTGGAAAAATTCGAGATGGACACCGGAGTTCCCGGCGAACCTTACATCATGCGGTATCTGAAAGTCCTTGGGAATAGTTTTATCGGCCTAAACCTTGTCGGTAAATTCGACGATTTCACCGATGCGACGCGAGTTCTGATCGACCTCGGAAGAGAGCGTTTCCACTTGCAGCCCCTCGATTGCATGGATTTCGAGATGCTGGCAGAGAAAATTAACCGGATTAACATTGACAGCCCTAACATTTGGGAAGATTTCGATGTCCTCCAAATCGAGTACGTTGGCGAAAGAGGGCCCAGGCCGGATTAAGGTACCACGAGCTCGAGCCCCTCAGCAAAGGTGGAAAACTTTATCGAACCGTAGCCGACCATTTCACCATCCATCTGAATGGGAATAGAATCGTCAGCGGAAATCTCGACGTGCTGAACCTTTCGATAGATGACGTCAGGATATCGAAGGTGTCTTCCAGAGAGCGCTCCTAAGAGATAAGACAGGTAACGGGATCGTCTGTGCCCCGTAAACACGCATATGTCTAAACAGTTCTCATAAAGGCTAGCCTGTGGAGTGATCAGTAATTGCCCCCCGTAGCCTCGAGCGTTACCAACCACTGCAAAGGTGCCCTGACAAGCCTCTCCATCTAAATTCAATTCAAAAGGCCGAAGGGGGTATTTTAAAAGAGACGTGGCAGTTGCCACCCAATAAGCACCGATACCCCAAGCCCTCTTCATCCGCTCGTTAACTCTGGCAATCACGTCGGCATCAAACCCGATGCCCGCCATCAGGTGAAAATAGTTTCCATTTGCCTGTCCCAGGTGGATCTTGCGTATTTTCCGACCAACTACCACCCTCAAAGCTCGCTCTGGATCTCTGGGAATGTTCAATTCTCGAGCGAGTACATTAGCAGTTCCGGCGGGTAAAAGAGCGACTGGAACCTTCCACCGCACCGCTTCTCCGATTACTTGATGAAGTGTTCCATCCCCTCCATAGACAATTAGCAGATCTTTGTCTTTCAGATTCAACCACAATGAAGGATCTGTTGAAGAAACAGTAGAGACAACCTCACCGCGAATTCCACAGCGATAAAGATTTTCAAGCAGCGCCTTGAGGCGTTTTTCGGAAAGAGAAAATCGACCCGCCGCGGGGTTGTAGAGCAAAACGGCATTGGTCATTAGCTTAGTGCCTCATTTTATAAATACGGTAACGTTTGTGGCGAGCGCGACGGCCTCGAGATCGCGAAGCGACCACGAAGGCGATGCCACTGCGCATCGTCGAGGCGGAGCGACAAAAAGATCGAGGCCGTCCCGCCGCCACCCTCCGGGCTGAGGGTCTGGCGGACGATCTCTTTTGTCGTTCGTCGTCGCCGATGTCCCCGCATCGACTCCTCCTCACTTCGCAACCTCGCCTCGCCAGACCCCCAGCAAACGTTACCGTATTTATGAAACGAGGTACTTAGTCGGCTTGAGCGACACGGTTGAGGAACGGTTCAATCTCAGGGATGGATGCTAACCGATTTAGCAGCCGATCACGAACTGAAACAAACTCCTTCCAATAGCGCCTGTCGACCGGCTTATCGGAGGGCAAGGCCGAAACTTTTTGAGGATTGACAAATCTGCCCCTCTTATCCTGGACCCGATAATCCAGATGGGGTCCCGTCGAAAGGCCGGTCGATCCGACACGTCCAATCTGCTGTCCTTGCCCAACTTTCTGTCCCACACGCACTTCAATGCGCGAGAGATGAGCATAGCTGGTCACGTAGCCATTGGGATGACGAATCCTCAGCAATTTACCATAGCCCCCATCTCGGCCGGCAAAAATGACGGCTCCAGCGGCTGACGCTACAACCGGTGTCCCCGGCGGCGCCCCATAGTCCACCCCCAAGTGAGGCCGCCTTTTCTTTAAGATGGGATGATAACGAGAAAAAGAGAAACGTGATGTGATGCGCGGATCAAAATCAAAGGGAACTTTGAGAAACGCTTTCCTGACTGCGTTACCCTTCTCGTCGCAGTATCGTTTCTTGCCGGTCTCCGGATTTTCAAAAAGGAACGCATAGAAAGTACGACCACCGCTGTTGAACTGGACCACCCCAATGTCCCCGTACTTCACAAATTCCCCGTTGAGATACTTTTTTCCCACGATCAGCTTGAAAGAGTCTTTAGGCTGAATCAAAGTGAAGTCGATGTCCCACTGGAGAATTTGATGCAGAAAATACACTAACCTATCTGTCTCGCCTTGAGAGACTAACGTGTTCCACAGAGAATCCTGAATCTCCCCATAAAATTCCTCGACAAGCACCTCGAAGTTATGCCGGTGCCGAGTGCCATAGTATCGGTCGGACTCGTATCCAACCAACAGGTACTCCTCATCGTCAATATGATATTCGAAGCTTTTGAAGGTACCGTCAGCAAACCTCTCAATAGCGAACCGATGTCCGGCCACAACACGATTGAGGTTGTAGACCGGCCTGACATCCTGGATCAGGAAGTGAATGGCTCCAGGGGGAAATCCAAATTCCAGCAGCACCCCCTGCACCGTGGAATTGCGGGGAAAGACATCTTCAATCCTCTCGATCTCCGGCTCGGCAATCGCAAAGTCCAGAATTGGAGAAGGTTCGACTTCAGCGACATCACTACCACGAGAAAATGGATGCAAGGTAAAGAAAAGAAGGCTGGCACTGCCGACAACAAGAAGAAAAAACGAAAGAACCAGTCTGTTTCGACTGAAATTCACACTCAACCCTTTATGGACCTGATCTTCTTTCTCAGAGAATCCTCTACCACCGAAGGGACAAGACCACTCACCGATCCACCAAGTGTAAATACTTCCTTCACGAGACTGGAACTCAGGTAAGAGTAAGCTTCGGCCGGTATCATGAATACCGTTTCAATGTCCGGCCGCAGGCGACGGTTCATGAGTGCCATTTGAAACTCGTATTCAAAATCGGTCACTGCTCGAATCCCACGCAAAATGACTTGAGCCTTTTTTGAAGCCGCGTAATTTACCAGCAAGCCTTCAAACGTGTCGATTTCAACATTATCCCACTGGCGTGTGACTTCACCCAGAATCTCCAATCGCTCATCGGTGCTGAAAAGAGGCTCTTTGTCCAGATTTACCAGCACCGCGACAATGACCCGGTCGAAAATGCTTCGACTTCGCTCAATAACATCCAGATGACCATTGGTCACAGGGTCAAAGGAACCTGGATAAATGGCACTCACCGGCTTTGCCATAGAACTCACTCAATATGTTACGAGAGCCGGGTTCGAAAAAGCAATGATGAAGAGACAAGGGGGACAAGCAGACAGGACAAGGAGACAGGAGACAGAATTCAGAATCCAGAATCCAGGAGCCAGAATCCAGGAGTCAGAATCCAGAATCCAGGAGTCAGGAGAGTTGAAAGTTGGAAAGTTGAAGGTTGCAGGTTTGATTTGGTAGCTTCTTCCTCACTTCCGAGTCTTCAACTTTCCAACCTTCAAACTTTTCAACCTTCAAACTCTCGAACGACTTCTGGCTTCTGGATTCTAGCCCTCCTGTCTCTTGACTCCTGGCTCCTGGCTCCTGTCTCCTGGCTCCTGGCTCCTGGCTCCTGGCTCCTGGCTCCTGACTCCTGTCTCCTGACTCCTGACTCCTGACTCCTGTCTCCTGTCTCCTGTCTCCTGCCATAAAGAAACAAGTCTCGATACAGGTGAACGAGGCGGTGTAACCGCGAGCAGGAGAACTCCCCCATCTCCAATCCTGCAAAGATAGCGTCCAATTCACTTTTCAACTCCCGTACCCAGGCCCTTTGAAATTCTCCCAACCGCCTAGGGCTGTGAAACAACTGTCGAGAGGAGCAGTGGATCCGGAGCAGAATGTGGTACTCTTCCAGGCCCAGGTGCCTTCGGAGTAAGGAAAGCAAGACTGAGAACCGATTTTGCTGCCATCTCAATTGGGTAACCCATTCCGATTCAAATTCTCTTGACAACATTTTGTTTTGCTCCTAAACTGTAAGGACCTCGCACGATTTCCCCTACTATTTAAGAACGTCTACCGATCCGTTTCTGCGAAGCTTTTTTCACATGCTCGAGCGGATCTGGCGTAAGAATCAGGCTATTCTACGATCGATTGTCCACAACATTCTGATTGACCCTTCCGGTGTGGAGGACGTTTTACAAGAGGCCTTCGCAAAGCTGCTTCGATCCAACACGGGTTTGTACACTGAACAGGAAGCGTACAATTACATCCGTCGAGTAGTCCTGAATACCACAATCGATCATTACCGCTTCTCCAAGCGACGAAATACACGCTTTACAAACTCTGTCGAAGCGAACTCTTGTCATTTATCTCAGAATCAGGCAAATCCATTGACTTTGCTGATTGAGAAGGAAAACGAAAAATTGCAGAACTCCATCCTAGAGGAGGTCCGGAAGACCCTAGAAGAGCTGCCCTCCGAACAAAAGGAGGCGATTGACATCACCTTCAATCGAAACCACGCAAGAATCAAAGACATCTGCAAAGAAAGAGGAATTCCTTACTCCACTCTCCGAAGTCGCGTCACAGCAGGGATCGATCGGATTCGAAACAGGCTAAAAGCCAAAGGGTTTTACCGCACTTTCGAAGAGGTGAGATGACAATGAATTGTGGACAAGTTCCGCTGATTGAATTGCTTCGCTCTGAGTTGGGGGCCTCCGAAACAGAGGAAGCACTCGCCCATATTGAAACATGCACAACCTGTCGAGAACGCCTTCAGACCATGGCCGCCGTGGAAGCGAGTTATCGGGAGCGCACCTCTGAACCAAATACACCAAGGTTGTGGCTTCTGGCAGCTGCTGTACTTTTAGCCGCTCTGGCTTCTATTTTTTATCAAATTTGGCTCCCTTCAGATGTCAAATCAGTCGATCTGGCAAGTCTTGCTACCCAAGAGAAATATCCTTACTTCCCTCTTCAGACGCGCTCCGAGGAGGAAAGATCTCAATTAAATGCACGTGAGCGAGCCTTTGCCGCTTACAACGCGGGCCAATTCGGGCGGGCGAATGAGTGGTTTGCAAAGCTGCCCCTCAGCGCCGAAATCCTCTTTTACAGCGGAGTCTCGCACTATTTCCTAAAGGAATATTCACAGGCCTTGGACAAGCTGGCAAAGGCCTCACAACTGGAGAACCACTGGAGAGCGGCGACGCTCTGGTATCAGGCCAACGTTTATCTGAAAACAAATCAGAAACGGCTGGCTGAAGAGACACTAAAAAGCCTAGTTGGTGAGGGCCAAAACGAATATCACTCCAGGGCT
>JALLOL010000270.1 GCA_027717875.1 Acidobacteria bacterium AH-259-L09
CCCCCTTGATTGGGACAACCGGCCTTCTCTCGATTTGCCATAATCAGATTTCCATCCAGAGCGAGGAACAAAACGGGAAGGCCAACCTTTTTGGCCCTGTCGTCGCGACTCTTTGCGATTCTTTTTGTGGCTAACGTTCCGGCTTAGAACCTTTGTATGGTCCTTGTGTCTCTAGCATGCCGTGCACCTGTCGGTCATCCAAGCCTCGTCCTCAGAAGCTCCATACCATTCCCGCCGCTACCCTGAAGCTTTGCCATCCCTCAGCGCCACTTCGCTGTGCAACCGGCAGCGAGACCACAAAGAATGTTTGCATGGACGCATCGAACTCCTTGCTGAGTGTAGGGTGAATCATCATGACAGACGTGTTTGAGGCCTGGATAAGCACTCCCTCTTCCCGGCGCCTTCTGGCGTGCTCCCATGAGATGCCCAGTTGGGGACTGAAGGGCAAAGTGTTGCTTTCATATGCCACACCACCATCCAGAAAGAGTCGGTCCCCACGTTTCTCTCCTTCTTCGAGAGAAGATTCTGTCCGTCCCAAGAAAACTTTGCTTGTCAAACTTCGAGAGCTGTCACAAAATGACCTGCGGGTCCAGCGTCTCGGATGTCAGAGGTAGTTCCTTTTTCGAAGGCGGCCTATCCCTTATGCTTTCCCGAAGGTTTATCTCCGAACCAAAATTCCACGCCGGAACTATTATCCGAGCAAACCGTCTGTGTCAAGTTATGAAACAACTGCTGAAACAACTGCTCATGAAGACCGCAAGAGATAACCACGAAGTCTTTTCTTTATGTAGCGGGTTGGGGCTGCGAACAGAGCAACCTTCCGTGGTTTAGGTCATCGGAAAGGAGGGACGCGATGAATCAAATAAGGTTAGTACTGCCGCTTTTTCTGGCCACCTCGGTTGTGGCAGGTGTTCTTGAGGAAACGGGGTCCGGAACCTCGCAAAAGGTGCGAATCACTTTTGACGATGTGCAAGTGGGGAAGTTACCGGCACATTGGAAGGTTGAAGCCACCCATGCAAAAGGCAAGCTGGCGAACTGGTCTGTACAAAAAGATGCCAGCGCTTCCTCGGGCGACCACGTACTGCTGTTGAAAATCAATGATTATGATCGCGGGACCTTTAATCTCTGCTGGACAGATCAAGTGAGCTTCCAAGATGGAATTGTGGAAGTCAAGGTAAAAGCGCGTGAGGGTCGTGTTGATCAAGGCGGCGGTCCGATCTGGAGGGTGAAGGACAAAGATAACTACTACATCGCTCGCTGGAATCCACTCGAGGACAACTTTCGCCTTTACTACGTCAAGGATGGCAGGCGCGTCCAGCTGGACACCGCCAAGGTGAAACTGCCGGCAGATCAGTGGCACACTATTACCATGCAGCATCAGGGCAACCAGATTACGGGATACTTGGATGGCAAAAAACTTCTGGAAGTGAATGACACGACATTTCCCGAGGCCGGTGGAGTTGGGCTCTGGACGAAAGCGGACGCCGCCTCGTCTTTTGACGATTTGGAAATCCGGAATCAATGACGGGGAGGGAGATTTCAAGAAAGTCTGTCAAAAGAATTCGCTTCCCGTCTGTCCTGCCGTTTAGTTTGTTGCTGGTCGGTGAATCGATGGGGCTGAAGACCTGGGAGTGGAGCGGCAGCCTCAGCAGGCCAGAATTGATTCCGTAAATTCGTGATTATGAATGCTTCGGCGCGGCCTACCGCATTAATCCCTGTCATTGCCGTGCTCGTGGGTGGTCTAGGCGTGGCCCCGGCACAGGCCCAACACAAGGACAAGTGTGTCGTCCTTTGCATGCCCGAGCTCAAGTTTGAGCCCACCGTAACGATCACCAACCTCTTCAGTCCTCCGACCGTTGCGGAGCTTGAGGAAGGCAGGCCTGCCCGCACGACTAAACTCAAACGGGAGGTTGAGTTTGAGCTTATCTTTGCCGTAGATATCCCCACGGAGATTCCCCGGCTTGGCTTGACGGTTGAAGCGATCTGGACCCCTTTCGTAGGAAGGTCCAGCAACGTTTTCACAGGCGCCACGGCCGCGGAGTTAGGTGTGGAGGGAATTGACGACAATCCGGTAGAGCTCGAGATAGAGGTCAATCTGGCCCTTCTGGAGCCGGAGCAAACGGGCGGTTGGCTGGACATTCATTTTGACATAGTGGACCAATTCAGTCCCTCCGAGCGACCACAGGACACAGGCCTGTACACGCATAAGCTGAACTTTGAGCTGGACACCGCTGTGGCTTTCCTCAATTGGCTCCCGAAAGGGAATTGGCTCCGCAATCTGGAATTGGAGTGGTCACTCGATTATCTCGCGACAGGAATCCCGCAGGCGGGAGATGAGGTACCTCGCGGTGAAGAGCTTTTCCTGACGGACGCAAGTCCCTGGTCTTTATCGATGCTCGTGGTCATTCCTATCGCACCGCTATCGCCTTAGCCCGCATTATTCATAAATTAAATTCTCTGCTGCAGCGCCCTGCCAGTGTTGCACTCGGTCGGCCTCCTCAACGTACGCTACAGTACGTTTGCGGGGGCCTCCGTCGCACGCCTTGTCAGGCCGGCGCTTTCGCTGCTTCGTGACGAGAACCTATGAATAATGCGGGCTATAGATTAAGTGCCTCGCTCCGTAAATACGATGAGGTTTGCTGATGGGGCTTGCGAGGCGAGGTCCAGGAGCGAGGAGTAGACGATGCCGGGATGGGAATACCTACAGTTTAAGCTTGCCTTAGAACTTCTACACTCTGTCGAAGCAGAGTGGCCTAGATACTATAAAATTTGCGAGCAGCGGGCCACTTGCGGTTTTTCTGGGGGGGGTGTCTTAAGTGTAGCCTCGAAGGCAGCCGCTACGAGAGGCTATCTATAGAGGTTCAATGGAGCGACTGAACCCCATCCTCATGACACCCTAGGTTCATTTTATAAGAACCGCTTTAACCACCTGAACCCCCTCTACTTTCTTTAAGGCAGCCTCCACCTGAGACGGGCAACCACCACATTTCATACCACCGATGTCACAAATCAGTTTACCCTCAGCCGTAGTTTCAACATCCTTAATGGTAAAATGCGTCCCTTCCAAGGCGTTAGCTAGTTGCTCTTTGCTAACTGAGGCTCCTTCTTGGAGGACAATTTCCGCCCTCCCTTGTTTTTCGGCAAACATGGTTGTGGCTAGAAAAATTCCCACCGCAACAACCAATATAACCGGTAAAGCTATAAGGATACGCTTCTTTGTCATTTATTCCATCTCCTTTCTTTTTTAATGATCTTGCTCCCCATCAAAGCTATATTGACCAAAAATATCACCAGCGTTCCATCTTCACATGCCCTTCAATCATAGTACGAAGCTTTGCTACCGCCTGTTGGCAATCTGCCAAGCAGCTCTTCGAAAACTTCATGATAAGCCATGAAAACGCCATGCCCACTATCAGCGAAACTGCACACACTAATCGTTTCATGACTCTTACCTCCGATCAGAAGTATTTCTTTGCCTCGCCCCGTCGGGGTCCCTCTATTGTGACCACCGTGGGGGGACAAATGTCTGGCCCACAGAGCGGATCGCAGCAGCTTTCTTGTGCCTCAACTTTCTCCTGCTCCATGACATCCTTGATATGCTCAAGTCGATCCCGCAACAGTTGAAGG
>JALLOL010000271.1 GCA_027717875.1 Acidobacteria bacterium AH-259-L09
CAATTGTCTCGCCTCCTGGGCTGAAATCAAATACCTCTAGAGAGATCCACTGACTGTAAGAAAGCTCTTTGAAGGCCTTTAGCAGGCGCCTGAAATCATAGGAGCCGGTTCCAGGGTGCCTCCCATCCATTTCATTAATCTGAACGTGGCGGATGTAGCGGTAATATTTTTTAATCACCTGGTCATGAGGAAGGGTTTCAGCCGCGGCGTTGTGGACATCAAACAGCGTCTGGACTGCGGGACTGCCGATTTCCTTTACAATGGCCACTGCTTCGCCAAGTGTGTTGACTACGTCACATAAGTGAGGCGCTAGAGGCTCCAGTAAAATGGTGACGCCGTGGGTCTGCGCAGCGGAGGCAAGTCCAGCCAAACCTTCCTTCAGGCGTTCGACCGCATCGTTAACCCTAGAGCCTGCGGTGGTGCCCCGCTGTCTTCCCGATCCGAACACCATAATGCCACCGTCTCCAAGATCGGAACACAGCTCGACGAGCTGACGCAGGTATCCCCAGCTTCTCTGTCGAACCTCCGGATCTGGAGTGGTGACGTGCAGACCTTTCGGAGTGGAGAGCAGCCAGTGAAGTCCCACGAACTCCAACCCTTCTGAACGCATCACGTTTCGAATTTCGGCTCGCTGCGATGCTGGAATCGAGGCTGGGTAGTCTGAGAGTGTGAACGGAGCAATTTCTAACCCTGTATAACCGGTCGTTCTGGCTCCTTTACAGGTGTCGCTGAAATTCCAACCTTGGAAAATTTCGTTGCAAATGGCAAGACGAAATTGCCCTGTGTGGGTTAGGTGTTTCAGCACAAAGGGGGCCGGCAGCGAAGCCAGAAATTCCCGTCTGGTAAAATTCATAATTTGAAGAGGCGCTTGGCATTACCACCGAATATCTTTTGTTCGTCTGCGGCCCTCTCGAAGAGAGGACGAAATTCTGGCAGGTCAGGAAACTTCCCATCCAAGTTGGAGTAAAGAAGAATTCCCCTCATTCCTAACCTGTTGACACACCGATCCAGTGGCCCCAGCCGTGACAAAAAAGTTCCTCCTGTCTATTTTCTTCATAATAAGCCACCTCCGTTGGGGACTGTCGACGCAGTTCTAAGTTTGAAACTTATCCCAATAAAGTCAAGTGAGGTTTTAGACCGCAAGCTTGTGTTGGGTCGCTCCCATCTCTTGTGCCGTAGTCAGCACATCGGCGAGGTAGGCGGCTTTCTTCAATATGAGAACTTTCCTGAAACTATTGCAACCACGACTCGAACTAGTTACCCCCCGACATTGCTCATGATTATTTGTGCTAGAATCACAATTTCACAAATGAGATATCTGATCAAGTTAATGGAATGTTACCCTACATACTGAAACGATGTGTCAGCAAGGCCAGTGAGAACAAGCGCCAATACCGCAAGGGCTGTGAGTTGGTCTACGCGGGTTGAGACGGACTGACGAAATAACAAGGAAGGAGAAGTAGGTAAGATGGCAAGATTACTGAGATCCCTGCTGGCAATGGCTCTCGGCCTCAGTCTGGGGCTGGCCCTCTCGGCCTGCGCCGGTTCCGAGTCCAGGAGTTCAGATGAGAAAGGCCCGGAATCGCCAGAGCCGGAGGTCACTTTCAAGCATGAGCCGAACGTGCTGCATATCTTGGTTGGTGGGCAACACTTTGCCGACTATGTCTACTTCGACAAGGAGATCACGCGTCCCTATTTCGCTCATGTGAAAACCCCCGCCGGAATTCAGGTTACTCGAAACCGCCCTCCGGATCCGGACAAGGATCTCACGGACCATGCAACGATGCATCCCGGTATCTGGATGTCCTTCGGGGACATTAGCGGCAATGACTATTGGCGGCTGAAGGCGAAAGTGAAGCACGAGATGTTCGTCCAGGCGCCGGAAGGCGGTCCCGGCAAGGGTACCTTCGCTGTGCGCAATTACTATTGGGACAAGGAGGACACCGATCGGATTGCGGCAGAGGAAACTTCTTACACGATCATTGTGGAGCCGGACGCCCATCTGCTGGTCTGGGACAGCACTTTCACGCCTTATGGAGAAACCGAAAAGCTCGTTTTCGGCGATCAAGAGGAATTCGGCTTGAGCATCCGGGTTCAGACTCCGCTGGCAGAGCAGTTCGGCGGTGTGATGACCGACTCGGAAGGTCGCCAAGGCGCCGAAAAGATCTGGAGCAAACAGGCCGACTGGATCGATTACAGCGGCGTGCTGGACGACAAGTGGATCGGCATGACCATCATGCCCGATCCGGGCAACTTCCGGAAGAGCTGGTACCATGCCCGCGATTACGGTTTCATCGCCGCCAACCCCTTCGGCCGGGAAGCGATGAAAGCCGGCCCCAAGAGCGAAGTCGTCGTTAACAAGGGCGAGGAACTTCGGCTCCGTTACGGTGTGCTGATCCACTCGTCCGATTCCAAGGCGGACATGAACCTTACCGAGGCGTATCAGCGGTTCCTCACCGCTATCCGGACCGAGTAGCCAAGCAGGTGATGCTTGATGAGCAGTCTTGATAACTGGCCGTCTGATCAAGTTGATGAAGAGCAATCCTCATCAGTATCTTTCAAAAACGTCGAAGGATGGAATCCTGCTCAACCATGAACAGCGTCGCCCTCCGGCCGTTTGACCAGCGCATTGTAGAGACGTTTGGTTTGATCGGGGTACACAACTGTGCCTGGAATGCCAATCCTTTTTGTCAGATCCCTTTTCTTACATCTTCGGAGATATCCTTTGCCACACTTTGCAGAGCAGCAATTAGCTCCCTCTGGTCTTTACCCCGTGGTGACCTCATCTTGGGAATGGAGATACTGATAGCCGCGATGGCCTGCTCCCGGTTACCGAAGATTGGAGCACCAAAACAACAGCCGTCGCTGGTACTTTCTTCGACGTCTGTGCTGTACCCTCGGGCACACACCCGTTCGAACTCGTGCTTGAGTTCAGCCTCGTCTGTGATGGTCTTGTCCGTAAAGAGGTAAAGTCCGTAGCTCCTCAGCAGCTTTTCTCGCCGCTCTTCCGTCTGGTGGGCGGTAATGCTTTTCCCCAGGGAGCTCGCATGAGGAGGGATGATTCGCCCGACGGTGTTCCCCATGCGGATCAACTGGGGGCTTTCCACAACTGCAGCTACTTCGATATGGTTGTTGAAAAGAATTGCCAAGCTTACTGTTTCGGGGAACTTTCGGTTCAGCTCCTTCATTCGGGGAGTCGCCGTCTGGATCAATTTGCTAAGCAAATAAGCCGGGACCAGGGGACGCACGTCGGAGGAAAGTGAATAGTGCCCCGCCTCATTCCTTTCCAGATAGCCTCCCACTTCAAGTGTGTGGAGAATCCGAAAGACTGAACTCTTGGCCAACCCCACCTTGGAGGTGAGTTCATTAAGGGAGAGTGGGTAAGAATTCCTTTTGAGAATCTCCAAAATGCGCAGAGCTTTGCCAACGACTTTCGAAAAATACTTGTCCTCTTTAGGGCGTGGCCCTCTTGTGCCGAGCGGGCCGATATTGGGCAAATGCTGCTTTGGTGTGCTCCCCATAACATTCCCCATTGTATCCTCTCAT
Organism: Acidobacteria bacterium AH-259-L09; assembly: GCA_027717875.1. The sequence continues at coordinate 3,547 of JALLOL010000271.1, forward strand.
GCTATTGCAAAGAACCGACAAAGTCTAATTCTGACCTTATCTTGCATCCTGCTTGCTGCGGAGGTGACAGCAGC
>JALLOL010000272.1 GCA_027717875.1 Acidobacteria bacterium AH-259-L09
GCTCTGATCCCCGCTTCACCGACCTGCTGCGCCGCATGGGGCTTGCGCCGTGAGGGGGCCGTGTCTTTAAAATTTAATTTTTGGTTCACAAAAATTAAATTTTAAAGACACGGCCCCCTTCTTCACAGCTTGATCACTTGATTCGTGTCGGCCGCCTCTCGGGACTTCAGAACGATCTCGGTAACCCGATAGGCGTCCTGCAGCGGCAAGAGATGTTTCTTTCCGTTGTATATGGAATCCAAAAAGTCAGCGAACAAGCCGGGATGATCGGGCAGTTCGGTTACCTGATGAAGTTTCATGGAGCGGGTCACTAAGGTGAGCTGATCACCCTGGTATTCCACGACCCCCTCGGTACCGGCAATCCGCAGCCGATCATCGCCATGAGTGGGCGCAGCCGGGGGGCGAAGATAGTCAAGCCGCACATTGGCACTCCCTCCGTTGTCCAGCCGGTAGATAATCGCCGCGTTGTTTTCCATTTCGGCAATTTCAGGGAAGCCTACCCGGGAGTGGAAGGCCGCGGTTTCAACCATTTCCCGCCCGCTGACGAAGCGCATGAGATCGACAAGGTGGACCGCGATGTAGGGAATGGTACCTCCAAAGCTCCGGCGTTCCTTCATCCACTGTGGTCGCACACCCAGCTGGTAAGATTTCTGCCCTGCGAGTGCCACAGGTTCGCCAATTTGCCCGCGGTCCACGATCGATTTCATGGCCAGGTAGGGCGCACTGAAACGCAGTGGAAGCAGCATGGTGAGAGGGACCCTGGATTGGCCTACAGTGCGTTTGACTGCTTCGAGGTCGCCCAGACTGATAGCCAGTGGTTTTTCCGCCGCGATTGCCAGCCCTCGTTCGGCACAGGTGATGATCGTCGAGGCGCGGGAGCTATTTTCGTCGCAGATAGCCACCACATCCAGTTTCTCGGCATCGAGCATTCGATGAAAGTTTTTGTATTTGCGGGCGGCAGCGATCAAAGGCTGGCCCGAAGCACGTTCCAATTCACGCCGCGAGTTCAAGGTTACCGCCGTGATCTTCAGTTCCGGCAGCAGGCGAGCGGCCTTAAGCACTTCCGAGAAATGTCCTTCCAGACCGATGATGCCTACCCGGACCGGTTTTGGAAGCTTGATGGGTGGCTCTGTCTTCACGAATGGAAGAATGGCGGCAGAACCGACGACCTGCAACAGGGTCCTGCGGTGAATGGTCTTTCTCATGGTAAATCCCCTCCGAGTGACCGTATTGTCGGTGACATTGCTGTTTAGCGCTCCTACCCATTGCGGTGGGCGGCAACAGGGCGATCAATTATAGGTGGGAAGAAAGGAATAGTATTTGCCGTAGTACATCATCTGCTTGGTGAAGTCCTCGGGATATTCGATCCGCACCTCGATGATGTTGCCGCTTCTATCCGCAACAGGCACTAACCTGGGGTTGATGAAACCGCCATAGGGTGCGCGGTGCAGCTTGGCGTAGCGTTCCAAGACTTCCTTGTGCAAGTCCGGGTCAACCTTTACGCCGAAATTTTCCACCAGGCTCTTACCGGCTTGGTAGTCGCCCGTCGATTTGATCCTCTGCATTTCCCGCAAGAGTTGTCCAAACAGGCCGCGCAGCGCTTCGTAATCGTTGATGACGAAGTAGGTTTTCCCATCTTTGATTTTCTTCTCGATAACATTGTCGGGACGGCCTTTTTCATAGACCCACTTGCCGATCATTTGACGATTGCGCATGTGGGCTTCCTCCAGGTCCTCACCAGACTTCAGACGGGCCAACTGAACCATCAGTCCGTTTCGGATATAGCTGTCGTAGCCGGCTCGTCCCACTTCCAGTGAAGGCATCACCCCGATGTCGACCAGTTTCTGGTCAATGAGGTAGTAAAGAGCCACCAGGTCGGCCCGGCCTTCCTCCAAAGTGGAGGCATAGCTCTTGAGGGTCTCCTTGGGCGTGCCCACACCTGGTTCGATTTGCCCGGAAGCGTGGCCGATGACTTCGTGCATGTCCGTTTGCAGGTTGCTAGCCAGGGTACGGTATTTCCGGGCGCGTTCGATCTTCTCTTCGTTATAGGCAAACTCTTCCAGGACCCCGCTGGACTTGGCCGATTCGTCATAGGCATAAACAATGTTGCCCAGATTGACGGATTTGGAGCCGTGCTCCTTGCGGATCCAGTTCGCGTTGGGCAGATTGATGCCGATCGGCGTGGAGGGTGATGAATCCCCCGACTCCATCACCACGGTGATTACCTTGGCGGAGATTCCAGTGACCTTCTGCTTCTTATGCTGGTCCCTGATAGTGGAGTTGTTCTCAAACCACTGAGCGTTCTTGCCCAAGGCATCGATCCGCTTGGTGGCTTCCATGTCGCGGAAAGAAACAACCGATTCGAATGCTCCCCTGAAGCCGAGCGGGTCACCGTATACTTCAATGAAGCCGTTGATCACATCCACTGAAGAGGCGGTATCCTGCACCCAGAGGATGTTGTATTCGTCGAATTTCTTCAGATCACCCGTCTCATAGTATTCGATGAGTTTTTCCAGTACGGCCTTCTGTTCCGGCGTTTGCGCTGTCTCTGCGGCCTTATTCAACCAGTAGATGATCTTTTCGATGGCCTCCGTGTACATGCCTCCGACCTTCCAGACCTTCTCACGGATTACGCCTTTCTCCTTTACCAACTTGGAGTTCAGGCCGTAGGAGACGGGCCGGGGATCTTGTCGATCGATAATGGCATTGTAGTAGTTCTCTACCTCCTGTTGAGTGAGATCTTCAGCATAATAGTTGGTGGCGGATTCCTTGATCTGGTCAACATTCGGGTCCAGGTTGACCTTCTTGGCGTCAATGTTCTGATCAAACATAATGGCGGTTAGCTTGAGGATCAGGTCGTCAACCGTCTCTCCTGCCTGAAGAGGGAATTTTTGGGGATCGGAGTTCTTGACCAGCTCGGCAAGGTATTGCTCGGTGAATTCGGGCAGGATCTTGAGGGTGGAGTAATGGTGATGGATGCCGCTGGAGAACCACACCCGTTTGGTGTATACCATAAAATTTCCCCAGTCCGCGCTGTCGCGATCCCCTTCGTAAGTTTCGACAATATTCTCCAGGGTCCGGCGGATGTACAGATTGTGGCGATAGTTCTGGTCCCAGATGATGTCGCGGCCGGAAAGTCCCGCTTGGTAAAGGTAGTAGAGTAATTCCTTCTGCTTCGGCGTCAAGCTTTCGAAGCCGGGCACTCGGTATCGCAGGATCCGCAGGTCGGCGAACTGCTCGGTCTCGTATTGAAACCCCGGCTCTTCGCCGCCCAACTCTTGTTCTTTGCAGGCTGCCACGAGAGGCAGGAGTAAGGCGAGAGAAATGTGAAGAACAATTTTCGTGCGGTCGGTGCTTTGATTCTTCAAATGAAACCTGCTGAACGTTAAATTTAGCAAAAAAAGGAGAGCTTGAAAAGCCGCTCGCAAAAGTCCTGTAGGGGCGAGCCGGTGGCTCGCCCGAGCTGTGCATCCTGCGACCAAATCTTGGGTTCGGGCGGACCACCGGCCCGCCCCTACGGTGGAAACCAAAATGAACAGCCTTTTGCGACACCCTCATGTATGAGCGGGACCCGGCACACACCACTAGCCCGC
>JALLOL010000273.1 GCA_027717875.1 Acidobacteria bacterium AH-259-L09
AGGGCGCCGATCACGGCCAGCAGGACGGCGATCTGGATGCCCACCAGCCAGACGAAGTGGCGAGAGACCTTTTGGTCCACGGCATCGATGCGGGCATTGAGACGGCCATCCATTTCACTGATGCGCGCAGCCAGCTCCTCGCGAAAGCGGTCCACCTTTTCATCCAGGTGCCGGATGGCTTCCCGAAGTTCTCCGAAGCCCCGGGAGTGTTCTTTGACTTTCCCCTCCAGATAAGCGACACGTTCTTCTAATGACTGGGGCATTGCAATTTCCGATCCTGATTATAGCTTACTATTTTACCGCGGCAGGCGCGGCGTTGGATTACACCTCTACACATCAGTAGACCTCATCATGAGTGCCCATCGTTAATAGGAGAATCTCTTCCTCACCTGACTCTGGATTCCGGACAAACTCGAAGAGGATGCGGTTGTCGTAATCCACCGTACAGGCCCATGCGCCAGCCAGTTCCCCCTTCAGCTTGTGGCTGTGCAACGTGGAGTGCAAGGGGTCCTCGGCAAGCTGCTGAAGAGTACGTTCAATCCTCGCTCGCAGTTCCGGTTGGCGGCGAACGACTCGTCTGAAGGCTCGTACAAAGCCCGCACTCCAGACGAGAGTCTTCACTCTGCCAAATCCTGAATTAGGTCATCCACTGTACCTCGGCGGACTGCGCCCTGCTGGTAGGCAGCGCGTACCTCTGCGATTTCCTCCGCCAAGTCAGAACGGCGTTGCTGAATCAAACGCTGACGGATGATTTTGACCAACAACGCCTGCTCCTCCGGCGCCAGCGCCTCAACTGTTTCGATCACCTCCTGGAAACGAGACGATATCTTGGTGTCACTCATTGGCTTTCACCTCCCTGGACCAGTTGGGCATGAAAGGAAACGATGTCTGTGAAAGGCTCCACGGCTTCCAATTCCTTCATCGGAGTCACGGAATACACGGAATGTTACGGAACTACACGGAAAAAGTCTCTTCTGGCTTTCTCCAGCCATCCCCGAACGAGGTCAGCCTTTCTCCTTTTCATAAATAACCCGGCCCTGTTTCATCGCTGTGGTAACAAAAGCCTGAGGAACTTCGTCCCAGGCCGCAATCTCCTCCGGCCTATAGACGAGGATCTTCTTGTAGTCCTTGAATTCAAGAAGGACCCCCGTTTTATTTCCCTTGGCGTCAATGATGTAGCGCTCCCTTACCTTAGCCATGCTGATATTTCACCCTTGCGATGTAATCTTCTTCACTGACATTATACATCCCGCGGATGGACGCGGATCTGACGCGGATGGACACGGATGTTGTCGATCCGCGAAGATCAGCGGGATGTGCGACCCTTGCGGAGAGAGACGCCACCAAAGATGACTTCCCGGCTGACAGGAATTCGGGAGAAGACGGCGCTCGTTCGAGCAGGTCTTCAGGCTTGCAACTTACCTGCCACGTCCTTACACCTGATCATCCTTTGTTCTTCAACCTCCGACAGCTTCAGCGGCGCCTGGTTTATGGGGTCAGGGAAGACACGGAAAAAAACGGATCGGCACGGAAGTTGTCAGTTGCGGTTGCGTTGGAGAAATAGCGCTCGACGACGTCGATCAGGATGTTCAAGCGCACGTCTGTTTGCTTTTGGGATTCGCGAAGTTCATCCGTCCGGCGGCCCAGCTCCTCTACAACCCGCCCCGTCCGGAAAAGCAAATTCGTCAATTGCTGGATCTGCTCGGCATTGCGGCGGATCTGCTCGCTGTTGCCGGCGATTTGCCGGCTGAGCCGTTCATCCATTTCCCGCATGTCGGCGTAAAACTGCGCCTGCTGCTTCAAGATGAATTGCATCTGCCGTTCAAAGCGTTCTTCCGGGGTCATGATGCTTTTCTCCTATTATCTCACACTGACTATTACGTCCGGCGATGGGAAAATACGAAAAATAAATCGGGTCGATAATCACCCTCTGAGAGCCTCTGATGCGATCCATCTCGGGTCGGGAATTTGTAATCGTAGCGGGTCCCCGGATCAAAAATCTCCGCCACCAGCTTCCGCATCGCCGCCCGGTTGTCTCGAGGGAAGTAATCCACTTCCGCCAATACCAGCGCCGGTACGATGATCAGGCCCGCCGCAAGCAAGCAGCCTTCCCTTCAGAGGTTGGGGATTAATAAGGTCAAGATTCTCCGAGAGCCAATCCGGTCTTTTTATGATCCGCTGAGCTACAGCCCTATCCAGGTTGCCAAGCGTGCACGGCACCCGGTTTGGCCGAGAGATACTCGAGGATTTCCTGTTGTCGCTCCTGAATCTGAAGTAAGTAGGGGGCCGATAATGCCTCGTAGTCAGCAGGCGAATGAGTCTGCCTGGCATGTTCTAAAAACTGGCAAAGTTTTTGAATATCAGCCTGCACTTGATGTAACTGCTCATCATTTTCGATCATGGTGTCAACTCAAGTATCGGTTGTGCTTGATGCTTCCGGTCGCGTGAGAACACGGTCAAGATTTGCTCAATCTGTTCCTCGCCCACCGCTTCGGTTACCCAGAATACATCCGTATTATATCGGATCCTGCATACGTCATGCCTGAATACGCTAAGGAATCCCTCTTGTAATCCTATTGTCGTGAACCCTGCTTTCATCACCGCAAATGTCACGGAAGTTGAGGACCCACACGGATAATTAATCCGAACAAGGCGCAGACTTAGAAGCTTGTAAAGCAACGGAAAAAGTAGCTACAATGGCCACGAAGAGACAACATCATGAGCACCGTTGGAATAAAGGAGCTTAAAAACCGGCTCACCCAGTACCTTCGGCGAACCAAGTCCGGAGAAGAGATTGTGGTCACCGAACGAGGCAAACCCATTGCCGTGATCCAGTCCATCCAGTCCGCCACTCAACTGTCCAGCCCGGAGGCGCGGCTGGCCAGGTTGGCGGCTCTCGGCCACATCAGCCTCCCCACACGACAACCCCTCAAGCGCGTCCGGAGAGTCCAGGTTGCCGGTTCGCCACTCTCAAGGACCATCCTTGAGGACCGGCGATGAACTACTTGGACACGAGCGCCCTCATCAAGCGGTTTGTCGCCGAGAGGGGCTCCGAGCTTGTTGACAGTCTGGTGGCGAAAAACAATGTGCCGGTCACGACGTCCAAAATCACCTACGTGGAGGCCAAATTTCTTCTGATTGAGTCTACGCCTCGCTTTGTCCAAGCCCCGCTGCAAGTGTCTCCAAACACTCCGCTTGTGCTTCGCGCCTGTCACTTACGAGAGGCTTATGTGACCTGGCCTTTTAATACCGCGAAAGACGCCAAAGGGTCGCGAAATTCGCGATTAGTTAAATAAAGCGAAAACCTGGGACGGGGGGAAGTGCAGCCGTCGCAGGTTTTTTTTCATTTCATGGCCGTGGGTGTGAGATGCCAGAAGCCACGGAAGACACCGAAGAAGACGGATCAACACGGAAAACTTGGGAGACACGGAAAGTTCTGAGGGGTGAGAAACCTCGTGCCCAAAGAACGGCTGGCCCGCTTTCTCGTCATTCACCACTCCCACCAGGTCGAAGTCGCCACTTGCCACGACGAGGTAAGCAATCTGGGCGATGTCGCGAGCTTGTTGGCTGTCC
>JALLOL010000274.1 GCA_027717875.1 Acidobacteria bacterium AH-259-L09
TCACGCGTGAGTCCGGGGTTCGCAATCTGGAACGGGAAATTGCGAACCTGTGCCGTAAAGTGGCCCGCCAGGTTGTGGCCTCTAAGGAAAAAGAGGGTGAATGGAAGAAGGTCATCATCGACCCCAGTAAGGTGAAGGAGCTTTTAGGCGTTCAGAGATTCCGTAAGCAGCTGGCGGCAGAAGCAAGTGAAGTGGGTCTGGCCACCGGTTTGGCCTGGACTGAGGTGGGCGGGGAGGTCCTCCTGACCGAAGCCACGACCATGGAAGGTAAAGGAAACTTGACGCTCACTGGCAAGCTCGGGGATGTGATGCAGGAATCGGCAAAAGCGGCACTGTCTTTTGTCCGCTCGCGCAGTGATCGATTTGGCTTGGTCAAGGACTTCCACAAGCTCGTCGATATGCATGTGCATATCCCGGAAGGCGCCATTCCCAAAGATGGCCCCTCTGCGGGTATCACCCTGGCAACAACCATCGTTTCAGCCTTGACCGGTATCCCCGCGCGCCGTGACGTGGCCATGAGTGGTGAGATCACCCTGCGGGGTAAGGTCCTGCCCATTGGCGGCGTCAAAGAGAAGATACTCGCTGCTCACCGTGCCGGTATCAAGACGGTGATTTTGCCTAAAGATAACGAAAAAGATCTTAAAGAAATACCCGAATCGGTCCTGGAAGATGTTAAAATTGTGCTGGTGGAGACCATGGATGAGGTTTTGGATCTTGCGCTGGAGCGACCCATCAGCGAAAAGGACCGGGAAGAATTCATAAAAGAACAACAACCTCCCCAGATGGGAGGGGAAGATCGTCCGGGCGTCCACTAATCAAGTGACAACTGACACCAACTGACAGACACCAACTGACAATTCATTCAAAACAGTACACAATCCGAGATTTGAATCATGTTCAGAAATAGTAACCGATCGAACTACACAAATAATCATTCTGTTAGCTGTCAACTGTCAGCGGTTACTTGAACGTCCAATTCATCAAAAGTGCAACGCGCAAGCACGAGTACCCTAAAACGACACTTCCCAAAATTGCGTTCGCGGGAAGATCAAATGTTGGAAAATCCAGCTTAATCAATAACCTAGTCGGCAAGAAGCGTTTGGCCCGGATCAGCACCACTCCCGGGCGCACCCAGGTCATCAACTTCTTTAATGTCGATAGTCGATGGATCTTCGTAGACTTGCCAGGCTATGGATTTGCCAAGGTGCCGGCAAGGATTCGTGCCCGTTGGGGGCCGATGATCGAAGAGTTCCTAAAAGAAGATGAAAGCCTGAAGCTCACGGTCATGATAGTCGATGCTCGTCACGAGCCTACTCAACGCGACCTGGTGATGAAAGAGTGGCTGGAACAGTACCGGGTTCCACACCAAGTCGTTGCAACCAAGGTGGACAAGTTGTCATCCAACCAGCTTCAAACATCTCTTGATCGGATTGAAAATATTTTCAATCGTGGTGTTATCCCTTATTCCGCCGCCACGGGAATGGGGAAGAAGGAATTGTGGCGAATACTTAAGAGGATTTAAGTCATGGCTGAAGTAAGTGCCCCTCCAATCAAGAAAAACGGGGAAGCTTTGAACATCCAAGAACTCAAAGAGCTGAACATCCAGGCGCTGAATCGTATTGCCAAGGATTTGGGTATCCCCGGCTCTGCCGGAATGCGCAAGCAAGAGCTGATCTTCCAAATCCTGAAGGCTCAAACCGAGCGGAGTGGATTGATTTTTTCAGAAGGTGTTCTGGAAACCCTCCCCGATGGTTTCGGTTTCCTCAGGGCGCCCGAATACAACTACCTCCCCGGCCCGGATGATATCTACGTTTCCCCATCTCAAATCCGCAAATTTGACCTGCGAACCGGCGACACGGTGTCAGGGCAGGTGCGTCCTCCCAAAAATGGCGAACGTTACTTCGCTCTCATTAAGGTGGAGGCGATTAACTTTGAACATCCGGATGTCGCTCGAGATCGGACGTTTTTTGAAAACCTGACGCCGCTCTATCCCGACGAACAAATTGTTCAGGAGACCACTCAGGAAAACCTTTCCGGGCGGGTGATGGACCTTCTTACCCCGCTTGGGAAAGGTCAGCGAGGATTGATTGTCTCGCCGCCTCGGGCCGGAAAAACCATGATCCTGCAAAGCCTGGCGAACTCGGTTACCACCAACCATCCTGAAGTCGTGCTCATCGTGCTGCTCATCGACGAGCGTCCTGAAGAGGTGACCGACATGGAGCGTTCCGTGCACGGTGAGGTCATCAGCTCTACGTTTGACGAGCCCGCCTCCCGGCACGTCCAGGTGGCTGAAATGGTGCTTGAAAAAGCCAAGCGCCTGGTGGAGCACAAAAAAGACGTGGTCATTCTGCTCGACTCCATCACTCGTTTGGCTCGAGCCTACAACACCATCGTCCCTCCCTCGGGGAAAGTGTTGTCCGGTGGTGTGGACTCCAACGCCTTGCAGCGGCCCAAGCGTTTCTTCGGGGCTGCCCGCAACATTGAAGAAGGCGGCAGCCTGACCATCCTTGCCACCGCCCTGATCGATACCGGAAGCCGTATGGATGATGTGATCTTCGAAGAGTTCAAGGGAACCGGTAACATGGAGCTGAATCTGGACCGGAAGCTCGTGGATAAGAGAATCTTTCCTGCCATCGACATCAATCGCTCTGGAACCCGGAAGGAAGAATTGTTGATGAGCGAAGACCAGCTGAATCGGGTGTGGGTGCTGCGCAAGGTCCTGAACCCGCTCTCGGCGACCGAGTCAATGGAACTACTGCTCGAGAAACTGGCCAAGGTTAAGAGCAACGCCGACTTCTTAAAATCGATGTCCAACGGCTGAGAGAAAAAGGGGGCCGTGTGTTTAAAATTTAAATTTTGGATCCAAAATTTAAATTCTAAAGACACGGCCCCCTTTTTCTCTTGACTTATCGAGCTAAATCCCTCTATCCTAGCGTATGGGAAGGCTATATGATGATTAACAGCTTTCTTTGGCGCATCTGGTACAAGTAGCGAACCAGTCGCTGGGGAACTGTCAATCTTCATAGAGCCGAGTAGAGATCAAGTGAAAAAGCCGTGGAGAGAGTTCTCCACGGCTTTTTGTTTATGCCGCGAAAAACGCGAACATTTCGCGATTTTCGCGGGATCTGTTGAACAACCATGATTCACCACAAATCAGTTCTGGCCGACCTCCTCACCCCGGTTTCGGCCTTCCTGAAGGTCTGCAGGGACGCTGAGCGGGCCTTTTTACTGGAATCGGTGGAGGGTGGAGAAAAGATCGGGCGTTATTCCTTTATCGGGATCGACCCTGAGACGAGCTTTGAGGGGAGCTTTGCGGATTTTCGCCGCAATTTTCCCGAAAAACAGCGCTCGCACCCTGATCTTCCCCCTTTCACCGGCGGTGCCGTGGGAGCCTTTTGCTATGAGATGATTCGCGAGTTTGAACGATTGCCGGACCTGAAAGCGGCGAGCGGCGCTGCACCCGGGACTGGATCCGGACCGGTGCTCATGGATTTTTATCCCACTATCTTGGCTTTTGACCACGTAAAGCATCAAATCGTCATCATGTC
>JALLOL010000275.1 GCA_027717875.1 Acidobacteria bacterium AH-259-L09
AAATCCACCATTTTGAATCGACTCATTGGACAGAAAATTGCCATTGTCAGTGAGAAGCCCCAAACCACCCGCAATCGTATCCTGGGTGTTCTAACAAGGGAAGACTGCCAGACCATTTTCGTGGATACTCCGGGAATTCATCGGCCTGGATATCGATTGAACAAACGGATGATGGAAGAAGTTTACGATTCCCTGAACGGGGTCGACCTCGTAGTTCAGGTTGTGGACGTCTCAGAGAGCTACGGCAAAGGAGAGGAATATGTCCTTGATCTGGTCAAAAAGACGCAAAAGCCGACCATTTTGGCCCTCAATAAAGTGGATTTAGTGAACAAGGGAAAGATTCTTCCCGTAATCGAGTTTTACAGCCGGCAGTTTGAGTATTGCGAAATCATCCCCCTTTCAGCCACCATGGGGGACAATGTCGAATCGCTTGAGCAAAAGATCAAGGGAAATCTACCAGAGCGAGAGTTTCCGTACCCTCACGAGTACGTTACGGACCAACAAGAGCGCTTTCTAGTCGCAGAGATCATTCGGGAAAAGCTTTTGCACCACACTCGGCAGGAACTCCCCTACTCGACGGCAGTTCTGGTAGAGGAGTTTGACGAGAGTGAAAGGCAAAATGGATTTGCGCGGATAGTCGCTTCCATCATTGTCGACAAAGACAGCCAGAAGGGAATCGTGATTGGCCGAGGAGGTGGCATGATTAGAAGGATTGGGACCGATGCCCGCCTGGATATTCAGAACTTTCTCGCTGTTCGCAAGGTTTATCTCGATCTGAATGTTAAGGTGATCTCAGGTTGGAGAAATCAGGAGCACCTGCTGGATGAGTTGGGTGTCAGGTCCGGAAGCTATACTGCGAAGCTGATAGCTGACAACTGACAGCGGACACCGATTTAGAATCCAGAAGTCAGAATCCAGAATTCAGAATGATTCTAAGGTTCAGACTAAAGGTGATCGGAGAATCAAAGCCTTTGAAGGTTCAGAGTTACAATCTGACTAATTTGACGCTGTCTATTGCGGCTTCAAACTTCTGGATTCTGAATTCTGGATTCTAAATTCTCTCAACAGCTTGGCAGCTATGAACGAGGTTATTGAACAGCTCAAGTTTTTTTCAGATCTGGGGGTGACTCACCTGAACGTGCAGATGGACAAACCACCCCAATCGCTTGAAGAGATTCGCCAAGAGATCGGTGATTGTCAGCGGTGCAAACTGTGGGAGCACCGTACTCATATTGTGTTTGGAGTGGGGAATCCAAAGGCCGATCTGATGTTTGTGGGGGAAGCACCGGGAGCTGATGAAGATGCTCAAGGGATACCCTTCGTGGGGCGAGCAGGGCAGCTTTTGACCAAAATCATAGAAGCGATCGATCTCACGCGCGATCAGGTATACATTGCGAACATTCTCAAATGCCGTCCTCCCGATAACCGTAACCCTGAGCCGGATGAAGTGGAGACTTGCGAGGGGTTTTTGTTCAAACAAATTGAAGTCATTCGACCGAAAATTATTGTGGCACTGGGCAGGTACGCAGCTCAGACCTTACTGCGAACGAAAGCTCCAATCACCAGAATCCGGGGAGAGTTCTTTCAATTTCAGGGGAGTTTCCTCATCCCCACCTTCCACCCTTCTTATCTGCTTCGCAACCCTTTTGCCAAGCGTGAGGTGTGGGAGGATATGAAGGCCATCCGGGCGCGGCTGAAGGAGCTGGGAAGCGGCTACTACAGCTGACAACTGCCCAGCTGACAGCTGACAACTGACAGCTGACAGTTCCAGGTTTCAAGTTTCAGGTTGCACACTTTACGGCTCGTTGGTTGAGTCAGCTATAAGCTGTGGCTGTCAGTGGAAACTGCGTCTTGTAAAACTTGAAAGCCGAAACCTGAAACCTCGAAACCTGGAACTTGGAACTTGAAACCGAAAAATGTTTGCCGACGTTGCGGTACCTCTGCCTCTTTTTCAAACGTTCATCTACTCCATCCCGGATGCTATAAGGGATCTCCGTCCTGGATCTCGAGTGTTCGTGCCTTTTGGTGCTCGCCATTTGGTCGGTGTGGCGGTCCGAGTGCACCAGGAGTCTCGAGAGGAGGAATTCAAGCGTGTTCGGGAGGTTCTAGATAAAGAACCTTTGTTTTCTCCGGAAGTGCTCAAGCTGGGTCTGTGGATGGCTTCTTACTATCTTGCTCCCCCAGGGGAGGCACTGCGGGTGATGCTGCCACCTGGGCTGTTAGTGAGGAAGGTCTCACTAGAGAAAGGCCGCAGTGCCCAAAGGTTTTGGCCCGCAAAACGACAGTTGGCTGTAGTGGAAATAAGTTCTGTGGTAGCCGAACTGACTGAAAGGCAGAAGGAAGTGTTGCAGCTCCTGCACAGACGGCCATTCCCCGTTCTGGTGCACCCTTTCGTGCGTAAGACGGGTTGTAGTCAATCTGTTCTGCGAAGCTTGGCCTCCAAAAGGGTCATCCGGATGGAAGCGATTGAGGTGTATCGCTCGCCCTGGTCTCGGTGCGAGTTCCCTGAAGAGGCAAGAAAACACCGGCTGACTTCCGACCAGCAGCGAATCTTTGGAAAGATTGAGAAGCATCTCGCTGCGGGCCAGTTTCACAGCATGTTGATCCATGGAGTCACAGGAAGCGGGAAAACAGAGATCTACTTAAATGCCATCGCAAGTGCCCTGGCCCGCGGAAAGTCGGCTCTAATCCTAGTCCCTGAAATCGGGTTAACCCCTCAGATTTCTGATCAATTTCGAGCTTGGTTTGGGAAAGAAGTTGCAATTCTGCACAGCGCATTGTCCGACGGAGAGCGCTTTGATCAATGGCGGAGAATCCGAGCAGGACAAGCACGTGTAGTAGTGGGAACTCGTTCAGCAGTCTTTGCTCCACTTGCGGATTTGGGGGTCATTATTGTCGACGAAGAGCATGACGGCTCCTACAAGCAAGAAGAATTGCCTCGCTACAATGCTCGTGATGTGGCACTAAAACGAGGACAAATCGAAAGGGCTCTGGTCATCCTAGGCAGCGCGACGCCCCAATTGGAAACCTATTATCGCTCCGTCAGAGACAGCCACCCTGAATATGAGGCACTCACCTCGCGGATCTTGGAGCGTCCTCTTCCCAAAGCTCATGTGGTCGACATGCGAGTGGAGTTTCAAAAACGAGGCAAAGCCGCCGTAATCTCCCAACACCTCAGCGAATCCATTCGTGAGCGGTTAAAGCGGCGAGAGCAGGTCCTGATTTTGTTAAATCGGCGTGGATATGCATCAGCCTTACTGTGCCGAAGCTGTGGAAACACGGAGAGGTGCGAAAATTGCAGCATCAGTCTGACCTATCACCACGATTCAAACCGATTGCTTTGTCATTATTGTGGGTATTTGAGAGCTGTTCCGAAGCGATGTGGGGCTTGTGGCAAAAAATATATCTATTTCCTGGGTCAGGGCACTGAAAAGATCCAGGAGATTTTGGAGAAACTCTTTCCGCAAGCCGCAGTGGACCGTTTGGATAGAGACACAGTTCGGAGAAAGGGAAGTTTTCAGAAGATTCTGGGGGCTCT
>JALLOL010000276.1 GCA_027717875.1 Acidobacteria bacterium AH-259-L09
GGAGTTCTGGTTCTTCCCTACTTGAAAGACATCGGTGATATAGACAATGCTATCGTCAGTCTCACTTTTGAAGACGGAAGATTGGGTGTTGTTGACCTGAGCCGCAACGGTGTTTACGGGTACGATATTCTTACGGAGATACTGGGAACCGAAGGGACCCTGCGGGTTGGGTATTTGCAAGAAACTCCTCTTCTTGTCATGCGCAAAAACAATATCGCACACGATACGGTTCCCTTTTTTGAGGAAAGGTTTGGCGAAGCCTACGTAAGGCAATTGCAGAACTTCGTTGAAAATCTTCTCAACGATCGTTCCCCTCCAGTGAGTGTGGTCGATGGGATCAAGGCTCTAGAGGTGGGCGTTGCCGCCACCCGTTCCTATCAGAGTGGGCAGGCCGTTGAAGTCAAGTCAGTGGCCGCCGGGTGAAATCTGCGTTATACTCCGGGAAAACTTACCCGGATTCATCGAACAGTTTGAAAAACGTCAAGAACGGGAGGTCAGCATAATCTTTCGCAGTCCTTACCCGGATATCTCTATTCCTAACATCGCACTGACACCCTTTGTGCTGCAAAGAGCTCAGGAGTTGACAAACAAACCGGCTCTCATCGAGGGGCCAAGCGGAAGAACCCTCACCTATGGGGAGCTCGCTCGGAGCGTGCAGCACATGGCGGCGGGTCTGTGCAAGCGTGGATTTCAAAAAGGGGACGTCCTTGCCATCTTGAGCGCCAATCTCCCCGAGTACGCGCTGGTTTTGCTGTCGGCTTCACTGCTGGGGGGAACCACTACCACCATTAATCCCCTCTACACGGCTGATGAAATCAGTCATCAACTCAGCGATGCCGGCGCCAGGTATCTATTCAGCAATCCGATGTTTCTGGAGAAAATCCTTGAAACAGCCAGCCACTCGCCGGTGCGGGAAGTATTTGTTTCTGGTGAAGGTACGGGCGCAACCTCGCTGACGGAGCTCCTTAGCAGCGGGGAGACGCTCTCTGAAACTCCGATCGACCCTCGTCAGGACGTGGTGGTTTTGCCCTATTCCAGCGGTACTACGGGCCTCCCCAAGGGTGTGATGCTGACTCATCACAACCTGGTGGCGAACCTCTGCCAACTGGACGGCGGGGCGGACCTCGAGCCGGTCAGCGAACACGACACAATCATTGCCGTACTGCCCTTCTTCCATATCTACGGTATGGTCCTCGTTCTGCTAAGAGGTCTCCACAGCGGCGCGACCCTGGTGACGATGCCGCGTTTTGATCTTGAACAATTCCTGAAAACGATGCAGGACTACTCCGTTACTCGAGCCTATCTGGTTCCGCCGATTGTGCTGGCTCTGAGCAAGCATCCGATGGTGGAGGAATTTGATTTGTCAAAGCTCAGAACAATCGTGTCCGGTGCGGCACCGCTCAGTGAGAACCTTGCCCGCGCGTGTGGCGAGCGGCTGAGTTGTCTGCTCAAGCAGGGCTATGGGCTAACCGAGACCAGTCCGGTGACCCACCTGAGCCCCGAGAGTTCCAGCCGGATAAGACTGGAAAGCATCGGTCCTCCTATTCCCAATACCGAATGCAAAGTTGTGGATCCCGCCACTGTTGCCGAACTGGGTCCCAACCAGAGGGGCGAGATTTGGATTCGAGGTCCGCAGGTGATGAAGGGTTATTTGAATAATGCAGAGGCGACCTCAAATGTGATTGACACAGAGGGCTGGCTGCATACTGGCGATGTCGGCTATGCTGATGAGGGCGGTTACTTCTATATCGTGGACCGGCTCAAGGAGCTCATCAAATACAAGGGGTTTCAGGTTGCTCCAGCCGAATTGGAAGCGGTCCTTCTCTCTCATCCAGCCATTTCCGATGCCGCCGTGATTGGCAGCCCCGATGAGGAAGCCGGAGAAGTGCCGAAGGCTTTCGTGGTGCTCAAGGACCAAGCAACAGCCGAAGAAATAATAGGGTTTGTTGCAGAGCATGTAGCGCCGCACAAGAAAATTCGCCGGCTCGAGTTTACGGACGAGATTCCGAAATCTGCCTCCGGCAAGATTCTGCGTCGCTTTCTGCTGGAGCGGGAGAGAAGCCGGTCAAAGAATGCTTGAACCCGTAAAACGTGGGCGAAGCGAAGGCCCCGCGCCGGCTCGTCACTGCTTCAGGTGGATGATGACCATCTTCAGTTCAGTCATCTCCTGGACGGCATACTTGGGACCTTCCTTGCCCATGCCACTGTCTTTGAGGCCACCGTAGGGCATCAGATCGGCCCTCCACTGCGGACCCCAGTTGATGTGCAGGTTGCCGCTGTCGACCTCCCGGGCGAATCGAATGGCGCGGTCGATATCCTGCGTAAAGATGCCGGCCGACAGGCCGTAGCGGGTGTCGTTGGCCAGGGTGATAGCCTGATCGATGTCATCAAAGCGGGTCACGGCCACCGCCGGACCGAACAACTCATCTCGACTGATACGCATACCCGGATCGACATCGGCTACCACAGTAGGCTGAAGAAGAGTGCCCTGGCGTTCGCCGCCAGTGACCATACGTGCACCTCCTGAGACCGCTTCCTGAATCCACTCACCGACCCGGACGGCATCGGCCTCGCGGATCATGGGGCCCATCTTCGTACTCTCGCTGAGCTGGTCGCCGACGCAAATATCCTCCACTCGGGATTTGAGCCGACCGAGGAAATCCTCGTACACTTTCCCGTCGGTTAGTACGCGCTGCGCCGAGATGCACACTTGGCCGGCGTTGGAGTAGCCGGTAGCGACGGTGGCCTCAGCTACCCGATCCAGGTCGGCATCGTCCATGATGATCAGCGGCGAGTTGGAGCCAAGCTCCATGGTGATCTTCTTCATACCAGCCACCTTGCATATGTGTTCGCCAACTTCGTAGCTGCCCGTGAAGGTGATCTTGCGAACACGCTTGTCGGCACATAGGCAGTCGCCCACTTCCGCGCCCGGCCCGGTCAGACAAGCTACCGCCTGAGGAGGCAGTCCTGCTTCCAACAGGACCTCCACCAGCTTCAGTGCTGACAAGGGAGTGTCGCTGGCCGGTTTGATCACCACCGCATTCCCTGCCGCCAGGGCCGGTCCCACCTTATGACAGACCAGGTGCAAGGGGAAGTTGAAGGGACTGATGGCAGCCACCACTCCGCAGGGAACCCGCAAAGTGAAGCCGATTCGGCCCGCCCCACCGGGTGCCGCATCCAGCGGCAAAACCTCACCGGTGAGTCGTTTCGCTTCCTCAGCCGAAAGCTGAATGATCTCGGCGGCACGACTCGTCTCCAAGCGCGCCTCAGCCAGGATTTTGCCCTCTTCGGTGCTGACGATCCGGGCGAAGTCCTCGATGCGCTCGGTGATCAAATCGGCCGTCGCGCGCAGGATCCGGGCCCGCTCATAGGCCGGCATCTTGCGCATCATATCAGCGCCCTGCACTGCCCCGGCCAGCGCTTCATCGACATCAGAAGTGCCGGCCCAGGGGACCGTATCGATCACCGATTGATCGTAGGGGTTTTTGACTTCGATCTTCTTGGCCCTATCTTGC
>JALLOL010000277.1 GCA_027717875.1 Acidobacteria bacterium AH-259-L09
TGCCAAGAACCTAGTCGAAGCGGTCCTCCAGATCGTCGGCTGGAGAGCGTAGCCGCAGCTCTGAAAAAATCCCTCCAACTAGC
This sequence comes from Acidobacteria bacterium AH-259-L09, assembly GCA_027717875.1. Next base: position 84 of record JALLOL010000277.1, read on the forward strand.
CTCACAATCGACGATCTTGGATGGAGGAGGGAAGACCCAAGGTGTGTAGTCGAAAGGCCTTGTGGCTGTGTACTGGTATTATCGTATGTCCCGTGAGATTCTAAACAGCAAAGTCGGACCTTGCTCGAAGGCATCGCCTTTCGAGAGCGTCCTTTGCGACAAGGGATATCTAACATCTAAACTCAGGGTTGTGTCCTCCCAGGCCTTGATGGCCATTCCGAGCATACCACTCGTGGCAAAGAGACCCGAGTTGATGTCTCGTTCACCCTCCCAATAGGCGAAATTCTGATAATACGCCGTGGCGTTGAGGTGAAGAACAAGACGGCTGCTCAGGCGATACCCCAGTATCAGACCAGACGTTATCTCAACCGGACCTTGGTAGGTTTTGCCATTCTCGTACAACGGGAAACGGCCCAAGGCGTAAACACCAAGTGAAAACTCTCTCGACAACGGCATCCGATAATTCAGCTCAAGAAGCGGATCGAAGGTTCCCGTTCCGAATTGGATGTGAAGGTGTTTTAGGCCCTGGGCTCCGAGTTTATAAGGATTCTCCTCGGTCTTTCCCACAGGAAGCGTCGTCCCTGCAGCGATCTTCAAGGAATCGCCCTCACGAAATAGGCCGACTCTATTGTGGGTAGCCAGTAGCATGAGGTCACTGAGGCCACGATAGGTTTCCTCTCGATGGTGGATGTTCATATTGCTCAGCATCGCCTCCTTTTCTTGTCCGCTAGCCGGCTCTACAAATCCCACCGCGGGCTTTTGGTCTTTGATATCATACGGAACGCGGAACACAAGCACCCATCTGTCCTGGAAGGCATACTCCAGTTCTAACTCTAATCGTAGGTAATCCAAGGAGACTTCATGCCGGTGCAAAGGTACCCTTATGACCCGGCCGCCCGCGTCCAGACCCTTGATCTCGACATGCCCTCCCTCAAAGCGGAAGCCCCGGGCAACGTTGAGCGAGAAGCGAAACGAATCTTTCTCGAGAACCGACCCGGTTCCCACCCCCCGTGGAATGGAGGGGTTACTTCAAGCCGGTCAACTCTGGCCGAAAACCGGAACGGTAAAAGCTCCAGTAGCAAGCCAAATCACCATAACGGTCAGAAATCTCACAACTCCTGGCTCCTTTTAATAAGTGCTTCGACTTTTTCAATGTGGTTCCCCTGTACTGCTCCAAGCAACTTCCCCTTTGGGCCATAAATACGGACGTAGGGGAGACCTGGGAGCTCAAATTCTTTGGTCGCTTGTTTCGCCGCTTTGGATTCCCAATCGCTGATGTCCACCTTACGAAGAGCCAGGTTCTTGTACTTCAAAAGCAGGCGTTCAAGCTTTGGAGTGAGGAGATGACAAGGCCCACACCAATCCGCGTGGTAATTAAAAATGGTGATCTTTCCTGGAGCCAGGTGATCCTTGAGTTTGATGGCTTGGCCGTGGGACGCTGTCTCGATATCTAGGTTAGCCTTCTCTTCCTCGGAAAGGGGGTGAATCACCAAATCGCCTGGGAAACGGGCCTCAAAGCCCAACTTGCCCAGAGCTTCTCGAACTTCATCCCTTGTAATCTCTCTGTCAGCTTTAATGCTCGCTTTTTTTGAATCGAAATCCACCTTGGCCTGGTGGACTCCTGGAATCTTTTCCAGGAGCTCCGTCGCGGAGTTAGCACAGCCCGCACAAGCCATGCCCGCCACGAAAAACTCCTTGCCCACGGCAGATTTCTTACTCGGTCTCGGCTCCGCTTTCAGGCCTTCCTCAGAGGAGGCCTCGGCTCTTCCAATGACCAGGCTAAAACTTACAAGGACCGCAACGGCCACAACGGTTATAAGCAACTTGCTCATACTATCCTTCCTTTCGCTCATCGTTAGGGGGCCGTAAGCAGAGAAAGATCTAAACGACAACCAAGGCCCCCGATTAAACGCAGGTGAAATGAAAACCAGGGAAGAGACTAAATTCGAAGAACGTCGCTTCTGAGAAAAACGAGTTCGGGTGGAATCAAAATCTGAACCGAAAAAGCTTGGCCCGATGAGTTGATGTCGGTTAGCTCGACGTGGCTGTAGTCACGCGGCGAGATCGCGGTCAGTGCCTCCACACACTTCCTTTCTTGAACAAAGTTCGTGTCGACACAATTAAGGTATTCGCCGTCCCTTGAGTCCGCACAACAGCAGTCTGATGTCGATTCTGCACGCATCTGGAAGGCCTTTTGCCCAGCGTCAAGCTGAGGACAAGCCAAGGCACAAGAGACGGTCGCCATAAAAACCGCCACATATATCCAGACAAATCCCCGACCGAGAGCAAACATGAAAATATTATACTCTTTAGTGTTTCCCTCTTGCCAGACGCTGGGCGTAAGAATTCTTAATTGCGCTAACTCCCGAAAAATAACTGTTTGATGATCCCGAAACTTATCCTGGGCTTGAGACCCAACTGGATCCCATTTAAATCCTGGACGACCGGGAATTCGATATTGAAGTTGAAAAGCCAGTCCGGTTTCGGATCAAACAGGATAAACAGACCCGTAAAAAATTGCCGCCCCCCGCTGTTGACTGTTGGCATGGGCCCTAACCACAGTTCCGGTCCCGGAAATGGCGCCTGCCAGAATCGGTAGTTGATCAATGAGCGCAGGTCGAACCGGCCAATGGAAAGATACATTTTTAAAAAAATCTCCTGGGTGATCTCCTCGGCATCCGAACCCCCCGCAGCAAAGTGATAGCAAAGCCGGAAAATCTTGTGTTGATGGCGCTTGAAAACTTCACGAAAGGCCTCCTGGTCTCCTCTCTGACAACGCTGAATCAGTTCCTTTTCCAACAAACAGCCAGTCCTGTAATTTGCACTCTGTATTAGATGCATGGACGGGGAAATTTCTTCCATCTTTTTGACCCAATCCGTGTAAGCAGGCTGAAGGACATAGTCCTGAGGTCAGAGTTTCCTTACTTCAGAATTGCATCGGAGAATTTTCTAAAGCCATCTGGTTCGCAAGCCTATCTTGCTGGCATGAAGCGTGGGTCAACAACTACCTGCGGATTTTTCGTAGTTTTCGTAGTGCCCAATTAGTGTGTTGCTGGTATATTCTTTAACTTTGCAACCAACCTACCTTTAATCCTCTCATTCGTTTGCGCCATAATGCAAAGCACATCTTCTTCCCCACAGAAGAGGAGAGAAGCAGTTGCCGAGTGAAGTGGACGGGAGCACTTTGAGATGTGGTGATTCCGAAGCTCGAAAATCCAACCAGGTCCTTTCTCGGGTATGAAGCACCATAGAGCACCTGGAAATTGAAGACACGGTCGATCTCGACTACCTCGAGAGAAGTCCCCGGCTCTGGCTGTTGGTATCAAAGCCCTTCTGTGCAATCGTGACTTGGAGAGAGAGACCCACAACTGCCACAAGAATTAATCCGCATTTCTCACACCCGGTCGTCACGAAGCGGCGCAAGGG
>JALLOL010000278.1 GCA_027717875.1 Acidobacteria bacterium AH-259-L09
GAGTTCAAAGTATATTCTCCTGCAATTTATCCAGATGTGCCTGCAGGATATGAAGAGTTTGGTAATCAGTCCAACCACCAATTGAAGTACAATTCAACACAATTAGTGAACTTGCAAAATTTCTTATGAATGTATGAATGCACCAAAAGGCTCACAGATAGTAAACAAAGTTCCTGTTCATGAGAAATCAGAAGACAGTATGTTTCCTCTGAGTCAAGACTCTTTAGTAAAGATAATCAATCAAATGCTAGCTGGAAAAAGAAACAGAGAGTTAAGACTGCCCAGCCAAGCTCTTCTTGACCTCTGCTCCTCACCTTGGTCCTTGCTTCAAAATCCTCATGAGTTCTACCTTTTGTCTGGTACCTCGCAGATTCGTAAAGTAGCACTGACTGGTATCATGGCTTCGGACTGTTAAGAAAAATGACCAAAAGTTATCATTGGAATGCGCCACGGGAAGTAGAGCGCAAATTCCAAGAACCAACACCAGACCCGTCGGACAAACGCAACCCCTTCGAACACGACAGGGCAAGAATAATTCACAGTGTCCACTTTCGCAGATTACAGGGAAAGACTCAGATCTTTGCCCCCGGCTGGGCAGACTTTATGCGAACACGACTAACACATACGATCGAAACAGGCCAAATCGGACGCGCACTTGGGGAGAATGCAGGGCTACCCGGAAGTTTAGTTGAGGCCGCATGTTTCGCACACGACCTTGGACATCCACCCTTTGGTCATACAGGGGAGCAAGCTCTAAATGCAGAGATGAAGGAACATGGAGGCTTCGAAGGTAATGCCCAAACATTTCGGATTCTAACGAGGATCGAAAGAAAAAGCAGTCAGTTCAGAGGCTTAAACCTCTGTCGTGCTACGCTACTAGGAACGATAAAGTACCCTTTTTCGTAAAAGTGCCAAACAATCAAAGTTTCTCTATGACGATGATGCTAATGCCTATGAAAAATGGCTTTTCGCTGGGACTGATCACTCGTTACTCTCGCCAAAAGGGGAGCTGGATCGGCCCCCAAGAACACTCGTTTGCCAGCTCATGGACTGGGCAGACGACGTTGCCTATTCAGTCCATGATCTCGAAGACGGCCTTCTGAGCGGATTCCTCTACCCCTCTATGTTCAGTGAAGAACGTGTCATTGATCGTGTGCATAAGAATATTGAGGAAGCGCCTGTTATCACAAAGCCAACAAAGCAAACAATTCAAGAAGTACTCAAAGAATTACGAGATAGATTGCAATCTTCGAAGGCCGAGCCATCGAAAAGTACTATTCGTGAAGTAACGAGACACTACATCAACCGGTTTGTCACAACTGTAGACATCAAAGCAGAGGATCAGATCAAGACTTGTTTTAACTATGAACTTGTTGTACCCCAGCAGGTTCGAGAGACTTGTGCTGTACTGAAAGCTCTAACAATCGAATTTATCGTAAACGATGAGAGAACCACGACCTTTGCCTTCAAAGGTGAAGAAATAATACGGAGAATTTTTGAAGCTTTGCGTAAGAATGCACATCCAGATACTCATAGGCGTAGTAGGTTTAAGCTCTTCCCGACAAACATGAGGGATCACTTAGAAGCAGCCCAAGACGACCAAACTAAGTTGGCCCGCCTGATGTGCGACTACATAGCGAGTATGACTGAGGGCCAAGCCATCAGACTACATCGTCGACTCTTTGAACCCACAGGCGGTTCACCTTTCGAGCCGGTCTGAAAACATACCTCCCTACCAGGATGAACCGGTTCTCATAGACGAAGTACAAATGAATTTCAGTAATTCGCATTCAACTACAAACCTTTTATTTTATTGATGACACCCAAGGGTGGGTGGGGGCTGGCTCAGGTGGCACCTATTAGATTCACAAAACTCTTCACAAGATCATCATCCCACTTCCCACCACGCCGTCATTAAATAACCTCTGATAAACTAACCTAAATTGCACCCGGTGCTAACCTCGAAGACGACGTTTTGGCTCAGGCCGACTTTCCACTGTTGGTCACCCCAGATTTACGAGTGATGGACAAGAACCTGTTCTTGCCAGCGCCAATGGGGCTAACCTTGGCTGGCTAATGCCCTTTCCGGCTAAACTTTGCGCACCTCTTCCGGCCGGCCCGTGAGTTTCTTTGTACTAGATGCCTTGTTCGAGCAACTTCTTTACAAATCAGACAAGTTTTACTTGAAGTCTTCATCCCGGTTCTCGTTGCGGGCGTTCAGGGAGGTCAAGATCAAGGCCGCACAAGCCCTTCAACCGCAGGCGTAGCCTAGGCTACGTCGAGGATCGAAGGGCGCGGAGAACGAAGAGCCTGGCCTTCCTGGACGCCTCGTTAGATATTAGACCTTGGCCTGTTAAAGCACAATGCCAACTGATGACCCCATATCGAAATCGAAATCGGAAGATGGGTCTTGTCAACACGAGCTCAACCCCCCGATGTCCCGGCATCGCCTCCCCCTCGCTCCTTGACCTCGCCTCGCAAGCCCCATCAGCAAACGTGGCCGTACTTACGAAACGAGGCACTAAGTGCAGGAAGTCTCAGACGCCAGTTTGGCTGGGCTAAGGGGGTCAGAGCGTGAATTTCCTGACCATCTGTGACTATAATATGGTCATGAAAAGATCAAAATATTCGAGAGCCAAGAGAGGTCAGACTGGGACGCAGGCTAACATTGCCCGGGTTAAAGCACACTTTAGTCGATATCTGCGCCTAGTCCGTGCCGGGGAAGAAGTGACGGTCACGGACTGCGATCGTCCGGTCGCCAGACTGGTTCCCTTTCGAGAAGAGAGGTCTGGATTGCGAATTCACCAGGCCACAAAGCCTTCTTCCCATCTTGCCAAAGTCCTTGAACTGCCTCCCTTAAAATCCGCAGGTAAGACAGACAGCCTCTCTCTGCTCCGGGAGGACAGGGAAAAGAGATAGGCGGCAGTGTGAATGCCTACGTTGAGAGTTCGGTGCTCCTTCGAAAGCTTCTGGGAGAGCCAGATCCGCTGGAAGAATGGACTCAGGCGGAGGTTTGTGTGTCCTCCCAGTTGCTCAGGGTGGAATGTTTGAGAACCCTTGACCGTCTGAGACTTCGGCGCCTGCTCGACGATGAGGAGATGGCCCTTCGCTTGGAAGCCCTGCATGCTGCCTTTGAAAGCATCCATCTGATCGAAGTCGGTCCCGAAGTACTGGATCGAGCCGGACAACCATTCCCTACCTCCCTTGGTACCCTGGATGCAATTCATCTTTCTTCGGCGATTCTGTGGCAGATTTATGAAAAGGTACCCCTGATCCTGTTTACGCATGACCGAGAATTGGCTTTGGCGGCCAGGGCCCACGGGATCCCTGTTGTTGGCTATTAGCTAACAGATGCTCGGTACAGATACCGGCCCTCCCTAGCCGAACGACTTGTCACGACCCCTCAGGGCTATTGGGCCTTCCCCTTCTCATGTGTGTCAGGCACTAGGCATGCCCTTACGAGGGTGTCGCAAAAGCGGGTAACTTTTGCGT
>JALLOL010000279.1 GCA_027717875.1 Acidobacteria bacterium AH-259-L09
AAGTTGTACAGGAAGCCGTTTGGATCGGGGTGCACAGTGTAATTCAGTTCATGAACGAACTCGGATTGCGTTACCGGCAGTGTTTTGAAGACATCCCCCCTGTCAATTAACTCCAAGACCCCTTCCGCGCCGTCCACCACCCGGATCTGCATTGAAACCTGTGCCTTTCGCCCGCGAGAAAATCGGAGCGTGTCGCCTTGGCGCCCATCCTCAAATTTGTCGTCCAGATTGCGATCAACCCGTAGGAAGATTCGAGGGGCTGCAGGAGAGGAGAGCACAACCACTCGTCCTTGTCGGATCCCATCCAGGATAGCCTCGGGGCTCCTTTCACCCCCTGTCCAGACCAGGTTCACCGGCCGCACCACCGAATTTCTCTGGGGAGAAATGGGGCGCTTCTTAAAAACATCCCAGGAGTGATAGTCGCTACCACCCACCGCGGTGATTTTGATGCTCTCCTTCAGGCGCCGCTGCCAGAAAGAGATGTGAGAGCATGGGCCGTTGTATACTTCGACGGCGTCGGCCCGGAAGGTATTTTCTGGCCACCGATGATTAGGCGATTCCGGGTGATTGATGATAGCTATGCCCCCGCGTCCTTGTACCTCGGAGATCACACTGGGGTACGCATAGGGCTCTGTGGGCTGCCGTTCGCTGGGGTCAGGGGGCAGCAAGATGTCGCGGGGACTCTGGGGATGATAACGGACCAGATTCATATGCCCGTCCTTGGAGGTCCATTCCATCCCCAATACAAGAATCAGATCCTTGGTCTGAGAAAAGACCGGATCGAAGCCAATCCCTACACTATGGTGATCTGTGAAGACCAACCCCTTTACACCAGCCGAGCGCGCCTGGGCCGCGATGTCGTGAAACCCCTCGACACTGTACGAAATGGGCGGGTTGGGGTTAAAGGGGCTATGGTGGTATCCAGGATTGTCCATAGTATGGAGGTGTAAAGACACCAGTATCCAGTTTTTGTCGATGTCTACTTGTTCTTCAGCAGAGGTCACTTGAATTGAAAGGAACAATGACGCCAGGCAAACCGTTGTCAGTGAAAATAGTTCTTTTCTCATGCGGAGCCTCTTGAGGGCTGCAAGCCCAAATCCGGCCAGCGTTCCACCACCACCTTTTTTTCTGTGTAAAACTCGATGGCATCTCGGCCCTGAGGGTGCAAGTCACCGAAGAAGCTTTCCCTAAAGCCCGAAAAGGGAAAAAAGGCCATGGGTGCAGCCACTCCGACATTGATGCCAAGGTTGCCCACCTGAGCTTCGTAGCGGAACTTGCGTGCCGCCGCTCCACTACTGGTGAACAGGCAGGCCATGTTGCCATAGGCAGCACTGTTGACCCGCTGGATGGCTTCATCGACACTTGAGAGGTGCGTTAAACTGAGAACCGGTCCAAAAATTTCGGTTTGGGCGACCTCACTGCAAGGATCTACATTGTTCAGAATTGTCGGGCGAACGAAGTTGCCACGTTGGCAACCGTGGATGGAAGGATTACGGCCGTCAACCAGCAACTGTGCGCCTTCACTCACTCCTTTGTGGATCAGCCCCTGAACGCGTTCCTTACTCTGCGCAGTGATGACAGGACCCATTTCTACCTCTGGATCCAACCCATAGCCCACCTTTCTGGATGTTGCAGCCTCGACAATCTGCTCTTTGAAGGTATTTGCGGCCTCTCCCACTGTCATGACAACCGATGTGGCGAGACACCTTTGTCCGGCACAGCCGAAGGCAGAGTCCGCCACGCTTCTTGTGGTCATTTCCATATCCGCATCTGGAAGTACGATGATTGGGTTTTTAGCTCCACCCCCGCACTGTACGCGCTTGCCGTGGGCGGTGGCTTGGCTGTAGATATACTTTGCCACCGCCGAAGAACCAACAAAGGAGACAGCACGTATCACCGGGTGCTGGAGGATTGCGTCCACAGTGTGTTTGCTTCCATTGATCAAGTTGACCACCCCGGGCGGGAGTCCAAGCTGGTCGATAAGATCGAAAACGACTTTCATACTTATAGGCACCTTCTCGGAAGGCTTGCAGATGAAGGTGTTTCCACAGGCGATGGCATAGGGGAGAAACCACAACGGGATCATGGCAGGGAAATTGAAAGGCGTAATGGCTGCAACCACGCCCACGGGTTGCCGGATCATGAATTCATCGATACCAGGGGCGATGTGCTCAAGGTTGTAGCCCATCATTAGAGATGGGATTCCGGCGGCGACCTCGACGTTTTCAATTCCGCGCCGTAGTTCTCCTTTTGACTCCGACAATGTCTTTCCACACTCCTGCGTAATGGTGCGAGCGATCTCATCAAAGTTGTCTTCAAGGAGCCCTTTCAGCCTAAAAAGGTGCTGTATTCGTTCTGTGGGTGGCGTTCGCCGCCACTCCTCAAATGCCAGGCTTGCTGCTTGCGCTGCGGCGTCAACTTCCTCGCGAGTCGAGAGAGGAACGCGACTCAAGGTCTCGGCAGTGGCGGGATTGTGGACATCCAAAAATTCAGTGGTCTTGGCCGAACACCATTCACCGGCAACGTAATTCGGGAGTACTGCCTGCTGCACAAGGACCTCCTTTTAGGGTGAAAATTGAGGGCAGGAAGATTTGGGGGTCAGACCTTGAGTTTTGCGTTTTTGGGTCCAAAAACGCAAAACTCAAGGTCTGACCCCCAACCAAAATTCTTCTTCCTGCCCCCAATTTTCACTTTTTCTAGCCGGCATCCGTGTTGTGAACCGCCTTTAAGTAGTCTCGCACTGCCGGGCTCAAGAGCGATTCCAGACCAATGGCAATGTATCGTGCGCCTCGCTCACGCCACAGGCGAGCACCTTCGGCGTCTTTCACCATGATACCCAGCGCAGCGTCCGACCCCTTCACGATCTCCGCAATACGCAGAAAGGTTGCCTGAACCGTCGGATGTCCTGTCTCTCCCGGAAAACCCAGTGAGTGAGATAGGTCGGTTGGTCCAATGAAAGCGACGTCCACACCTTGTACTTCAACAATCTCCGGGAGCCGCTCGACCGCTTCGGTCGTCTCGATGTGTACCACAACCAGCGTCTCTGCATTGGCTTGCTCGATATACTCTCCAAACGGGATTGTCTGACCGTAGTCCGAGGCGCGTACACCGGCAAGCCCACGATTGCCCCGCGGATAATACTTTACAGAGCGCACAGCTCTTTCTGCGTCGTCACCGGAATTCACCAATGGGACATGCAGCCCCTGAACTCCGGTGTCCATGAAGCGGAGAATCACGGGTGGTTGATTGGTAGGCACACGGACGATGGGCGTCACCTGGCGCAGCTCGGCCGCGCTGGCCATAGGTAAGATGTGGTGTGGTTCGAGTGGGCCATGTTCTCCATCGAAGAGAATAAAATCCCAGTCCTGAAAGCCCAGTACTTCTACCAGACTTGCATCGGGGTATCGAACAAAACATCCAAAGACTGTCTCACCGGACTTCAGTTTCGCCTTCGTCTTATTTGGTTG
>JALLOL010000028.1 GCA_027717875.1 Acidobacteria bacterium AH-259-L09
ATAAAAGGGGTCACCATGCATCATCATCACACCAATCCTACTCATAACACTCACCCTACGCGCAGGGATTTCCTGCGCACACTGCTTGGAACCGGCCTGGCGGGAGTTACAGTGTTGGAGGTGAGCTTTTTCCGTGCAGTCCTGGCGCGGGCACAGTCTCCCGGCGCAGGCAACAATCTGTTCGACATCCATAAAGTTGTCGAAGGCGTGTACTGCGCGGTGGCGAAGCCGGCTGCCATGATTAACTGCAACGCGGCCATCTTCGAAAATGCCAACGATGTGCTTGTGGTTGACACCCATTCGAAGCCATCCGCAGCGGCCGCTTTGATCGCCCAGATCCGCAAGGAAGTCACCCAGAAACCGGTCCGATACATTGTCAACACCCATTTTCACTGGGACCATGCACAGGGCAATTCGGCCTACCGAAAGGCTTTCTCGAAATTGGATATTCTGGCCAGCGAACCGACCAAGCGGCTGATGGTACGGGAAACCGAGTCACGCGTGAAGGCTCAACTCGAACAGATACCTGAGATGGTGAGTCAGGCCGAGCAAAACAAGGACAAAGCAAAGAGCGCCGCTGAGAAGGCCTTCTATGACGAAGAGATTCGTCAATTGAAGGCTTACGAGTTGGAAATGAAAAACTTTTCGCTGGAGCTTCCCACCATCACGTTTGAGGACTCGTATGTGATCAAAGACAAGGCCCACGACTTACACTTGAGTTTCCACGGCCGCGGCCATACCGCCGGCGACGTGGTTGTCCTTTGTCCCCAGAAAGGTATGGTTGCCACCGGAGACCTGATTCATGGTTTTTTCCCTTACATCGGCGATGGTTATCCCCGAGAGTGGCCTGGCACGATCGACGCCGTGGCCGGGCTTGAGTTTGACCGGATCTTGCCGGGTCATGGTCCCGTTCATGCAGATCGCAGCCGGATGGCCCACATGCGCAACTACATTGAGGAGCTCACAGAGCGCGTGGCCCGAGGAAAGAGGGCCGGTAAAGATGTAGGGGAGCTGCAAAAGACGATTACGGTGTCTTCCCTGGAATCGTTAGCGGCCCATGGCTACGGTGACTATCTTGCGGAAAACATTGTGCAGTTTCGGCACTATTTCGGCACGCACGTCGAGCTTCAGGAGAGTGTGAACACCAACATCGAGCACATTTACCAGAACCTCTGATCCCCCTTTTTTGTCATGTTCAAAAAGCTACCCATTTGGCTTATCTTCTTTTCTCCCTGGGCCTGGAGTCAGGATGTGGGGACCATCCCGAAATCCCGCCCTGCGCTTTTCGCGCTCCAGGGAGCAACCGTGGTGGTCGGAAACGGAAGGATCCTGTCCGATGCTACGGTGATTCTCCGCGACGGACTCATTGAGGCAGTTGGAACGGATGTGGCTGTCCCACCCCTGGCCTGGAAAATCGATCTTTCCGGGATGTATGTTTACCCGGGCCTGATTGATGCCCTGAGTGAAGTCGCTTTCAAGAAGGGACCTTCTCGATCGGCGTCGCCGTAGCGCACCCAGGTGCCCCCTGCTTCCCAGCAGCAGCCCGAAAACCCGGAGGGTGCCGGTCTGTTTCCTCACCTGCGGGCCGCCGATCGGCTGGAATCAGACATGAAAAAGCTCTCTTCCTGGAGAGATTCAGGGGTGCTTACCCTGAATGTCGCTCCCGATCGCGGCATTTTTATGGGCCAGACAGCCGTGGTGAATCTGAATGGAGAGGAGCCGGATCGCATGATTGTTCGCTCCCCCGTGGCCATGAGGATGTCTTTTCAAAGTGTGAGACCTCGCACCTATCCAAGTTCTCTCATGGGGGTCATTGCCCATATCAAGCAGACCCTTCTGGACGCCCGGCACTACGGAACAGCGCGGGAAATCTATGAAAGCCATCCCCGTAACCTGAAGCGCCCCGAGACGGACCGAGCCCTGGAGGCGCTGCAGCCGGTCATTCAGAGTTCGATGCCCTTGATCTTTCCCGCCAAAGAAGCCAAAGAAGTGCGAAGGGTCTTAAACATCATCGAGGGCTTCCCGCTTAGATGCATTGTGGCCGGTGGATTCCAGGCGGATCAACTGGCTGAAGAGCTCAAGGACCGAGACATTCCAGTTCTGCTCAGTCTCAATTTCCCAGAGAAGGAAAAAGATACCCACCCCGCAGCGGAAGAATCGCTGCGAATCATTCGCTACCGCCACGAAGCACCCCAAAGCGCCGTCCGTCTTCACCAGGCGGGTGTGCGCTTCGCCTTTTACTCGGACGGTCTGGGGAGCGGAAGTGACTATCTCAAGAATCTTCGCCGCACCGTTCAGGAAGGGTTGCCCAAAGAGGCTGCCATCCAAGCTGCCACCCTCGGGGCAGCTCAAATCCTGGGGGTGGATCAGCAATTGGGAAGTATCGAGTCAGGAAAGATTGCCAATCTGGTGGTGAGCGATGGGGAGCTCTTTGATGAAAAGACCAAGATAAAGCACGTTTTTGTGGATGGTGAAAAGCATGATGTACCCGCCAAAACAAGAGATAAAAAGGAAGAGCGTGAATCAGCAGACACTTAGACGGGGCTCCGGTAGATGCAATCAACTGCCCCCGACACCACTCCATACGTCCAGCTTGATTTCTGGGAAGGCAGAAGGGCAGCGCCATGAGGGGGATCTGCAAAAAGCGGACGCCAAGGAGAGGAAGGAGAAGTGGAATGAATGAGATGAAATGGAGGCTTATTCCGGCTCTTATATTAATGATTGCTCCTGCGTCTGCGCAGGAGATATGGATTAAGAACGCCAACATCATGACCGTCACCCGCGGAACCATTCGAAACGGTTCCATTGTGATTCGTGATGGCAAGATCGCAGCCGTCGGCAAAGAAATCACCGCCGGCCCTGAGGCAAAGGTGATTGATGCCACCGGCAAGTGGGTGACCCCCGGTCTGATCGATTGTCATTCGCATATTGCCGCGGATTCGACCAATGAGAGCGCGGTGGCTGTTTCCTCCATGACCGGCATCGAGGACGTACTGGACCCCACCGATATCAACATCTATCGGGATCTGGCCGGAGGCGTGACCACCGCCAATATCCTTCACGGCAGTGCCAACCCCATTGGGGGAAAGAATGCAGTAATCAAGTTGCGCTGGGGAACGTCGGCTGCTGAACTAAAGTTTCAGGGGGCGAAACCGGGAATCAAGTTCGCGCTGGGGGAAAATCCCAAGAGACGGGGCCAGAGCCAGACGGGACAAGGGCGGCGACGCTATCCCTCCACTCGAATGGGTGTGGAAGACGTGATCCGCTCGGCCTTTATGCGGGCCCGAGAATACATGCTGGAGTGGAAAGAGTACAAGGAGAGCAAAAACACTGGAGTGGAGCCTTTGATCCCGCCCCGGCGTGATCTGGAACTGGAGCCCCTGGTGGAAATTTTAAAAGGAGAGCGGCTGGTTCACTCTCACTGCTACCGTGCTGATGAGATCCTGATGTTGATCCGGCTGGCGGAGAACATTGGTTTTAAGATCGCCACCTTTCAACATGTCCTGGAAGGCTACAAGGTGGCCGAGGAGATTGCTCGACACGGTGCCGGGGCGTCCACTTTTTCCGATTGGTGGGCCTATAAGGTGGAAGCATATGACGCCATTCCTTACAACGCAGCCATCATGACACGCAAAGGAGTTGTGGTCTCCATTAATTCCGACAGCGCGGAGGAAGCGCGCCACCTGAATCAGGAAGCTGCCAAGGCCATGAAATACGGCGGTCTCAATGAGGATGAGGCTCTGGCCCTGGTGACCCTCAACCCGGCCAAACAGCTTCAAATCGATGATCAAGTGGGCTCGATTGATCCGGGAAAGGATGCCGACCTGGTGGTGTTCAGCCGCTATCCGCTCAGTGTGTACGCCGTTCCCGAGATGGTTTTTATCGACGGGCAAATTTACTTTAGCCAGGAGAAGGACCGGAAGCGTCAGCAGAAGATCGAGGCCGAGAAAAAGAAGGAAACCCCGCCGCGGAATCCTGAAAGGGGGAGGCAGCCGTGAGCACTAGAAAGATTGTTTCCGTGTTAGTTCTTGCCCTAAGCTCGATTCCGCTTGTGCGAGCTGATGGGACTTACGCCCTTCGCGATGCAAAGATTGTGACAGTTTCCGGGTCCACCATCGAAAGGGGCACCGTCGTGATCCAGGACGGCTTGATTGTGGACGTGGGGATCAAGGTTTCCATCCCGCGGGGAGCTCAGGTGATCAATGCCCGGGGTCTTACCGTCTACCCCGGGCTCTTTGACGCCAACACCAGGATTGGTCTGACGGAGATCAGGCGAGTGGCGGAAACCAATGACTATTCTGAAATGGGGGAGTACATGCCCCATTTGCTCGCCTTTACGGCGGTACACGTGGAGAGCGAGCATATTCCCGTGGCTCGGGTCAATGGTATTACGCAGGTCCTGACCCGGCCCGTGGGGGGAACCATCCCGGGGCAGGGTGCCATCATCAGCCTGGAAGGGTGGACCCCGCATGAGATGGAGATCAGACGGCATGGCGCCATGTTGCTCGATTTCCCGAGCGTGCTCAGTGTCAGATTCAGTCGCCGCCGCTACTCCGAAATTAAGAAGGAACACGAAGAAAAGATTCGCCAGCTCAAAGAACTTTTCGCCAAGGCTCGACACTATATGCAGGCCAGAATACGGTTCAAACCTGAGGAGATCTCCGCTTCTCGCTTTTTTCCTGACAAGCAGCTGGAGGCACTGATCCCGGTGCTAAAGGGAGAGCAGCCTGTCCTCATTGAAGCTAACAGCCACGTGGATATCAAAAATGCAGTGAAGTTTGCTCAGGGGGAAAAATTGAACTATATCCTTCTGGGAGCCAGCGATGCCTGGAAGGTAGCCGATTTTCTCAAGGAAAATAAGGCGCGAGTCATTCTGGGTCCACGTCAAAGCCTGCCGGGCAGGGAAGATGATCCCATCGATATCATCTACCGCACACCCGCCATTCTTCACCAGCATGGAGTTCCCTTCGCTATTGCCACGGGGGACTCTGCCAAAGTACGCAATCTGCAGTACGAAGCGGGGAACGCCGTGGCCTACGGGCTCCCTTACCAGGCTGCTTTACGCAGCATCACTCTGACGCCGGCCGAGTTTCTGGGTGTGGCACAAGTCGTGGGGAGTATCGAAAAGGGAAAAAAAGCCAATCTAGTGGTCGCCCAGGGAGATATTTTGGAGTACCAGACTCCAATTAGGCATCTCTTTATCAATGGCAAACCGGTCAGCCTGGAGACCAAACACACGCGCCTTTATCATAAGTATTTGAACCGCCCCTAGGCTAGGGCTAGGGACCGTGTCTTTAAAATTAAAATTTTGAGCCTCAAAATTTTAATTTTAAAGACACGGTCCCAGTGAGTATACTAAGTTTCCGTTGTCCAACGAGATTTCCAACCGAATCGAAGCAATGGGGCTTGTTCCGGTCATCGTCATTAACGATGCCGAAGATGCCATTCCTTTAGGGAAGGCGCTGGCCGAAGGGGGTCTTCCCGGTGCAGAAGTTACCTTCCGCACTGCTGCCGCCGCACAAGCGATCCGAGCCATCAGTGAAAAGTTTCCAGCAGTGCTGGTCGGCGCTGGCACTGTGCTGACGGCTCAACAAGCCAAGGAAGCCATATCGGCGGGAGCCCAGTTCGTGGTTGCACCCGGGTTCAATATACGAGTGGTGGATTTTTGCCTGGAGCAACAGATCCCCGTTTTTCCCGGTGTTTGTACTCCCACAGAAATTGAGGCGGCACTGGACAAGGCGCTGAGCGTACTGAAGTTCTTCCCGGCAGAGGCAATTGGAGGTGTTTCTTACCTGAAAGCGATCTCGGCTCCTTATTCAACCGTTCGATTTATTCCGACTGGAGGTGTAAACGCCGAAAATCTGAGACAATACCTTTCTCTCAGTGCGGTTCTTGCCTGCGGAGGATCCTGGATGGTGAGTTCGCAGCTCATCGCTGCCAGGCAATTTGACGAAATCACTCGTCGAGTCAGCGAAGCCGTCAATCTGGTGAAGCAGGTGCGCGAAGGATTGAAGTAATGACCAAAAGGGTTGTGACTCTTGGTGAAATCATGCTGCGTCTGAAGTCCCCTGGACAGGAGAAGCTGCTTCAATCACCAGTTCTTGAGGCAAGCTTCGGGGGTGGGGAGGCCAATGTGGCCATATCACTAGCCCAGTTTGGCCTGGACGTCACTTTCGTGACCACCCTTCCTGCAAATCCCGTCGGAGAAGCCTGTGTTTCCGAACTTCGACGCTGGGGAGTCAACACATCTCAAATCGTTCGCAGCGGCGAGCGTATGGGAATTTATTTCTTAGAACCTGGAGCCAATCAGAGACCATCAAAGGTGCTCTACGATCGTGCTCATTCCTCATTCGCAGAAAGTCAATCACAAGATTTTGACTGGGGTTCCATTTTTGATGGAGTGGATTGGTTTCATATCACCGGAATCACTCCTGCCTTGGGTCAAAATTGCGCGCATTTAGCACTGGAGGCGGTTCAGATGGCTCGGAAACGCGAAATCACGGTCTCCTGTGACTACAACTTTCGCAAGAAGCTCTGGAAATATGGGAAGTCAGCTCCCGAGATCATGCGAGAGCTTGTGAAAAATATCGATATAGGCATCGCCAACGAGGAGGACTGTCAGAAATCGCTGGGAATTAAGATTGATGTGGACGTGAGCGCCGGTCGTCTAGAAAAAGAAAAATACCGGATGTTAGCTGAAAAAGCCCTCGGCGAATTTCCCAATCTTAAAAAGCAAGCCATCACGTTGCGGGAAAGTCACAGCGCGGACCACAACACCTGGTCAGCCGTCCTTCACAATGGTAAAGAGTTTCTCACCAGTCGAAACTATGAGATCACCGACATTGTCGATCGCGTGGGAGGCGGCGATGCCTTTGCAGCGGGCCTGATTTATGGTCTGTTGAATTACGGCAGAGACGACCAGGCCCTCGAGTTTGCCGTGGCGGCTTCATGTCTTAAACATTCCGTACCTGGCGACTTTAATCGGGTGACCGTAGAGGAAGTGGAAACCCTAATGAAGGGAGAGGCCAGCGGCCGAGTCCAACGCTAGGTTATTGGTGGGGGTCTGACCCTCCAAGGGGCTATTTTCCGGGAGTGACGCCCAGGATTTTGGCGAAAGTTCCGGACCAGCATTTTTCCTGAACCTCTTCCGGAACGTGGTTGGCTTCCAAGAACTTCTCAAAGCGCTCAATATTGGCCAGGAGTCCCTCGGGACCCTCATCCGTTGCGAAAACAATCTTTCCAAAGGCATGGTCTCCGCCGCTGGGTGAATGTCGAGTCGCGAGGGACGGGCGCCACCACAATATTTCTCCCCAGAACTCGGGATGATTGGCCTTCTTCAGCAACGAGGACCCCGTGACATCAGAGTAGAGATTGGGGTTCCAGCGCAGAGCCTCAGCAGCCTCCTCATACCAGGGATTACCAAGATGAGCGGTGTGGATGACTAACCGCGGAAAGCGGCGCGCAATTAAATCCACATAGGCGGGGCGCATTCGGTCCATCGAACTGTATTGAGGCACGTCGGGGTTTCTGCGGCTCACAATTCCCGTATGAAAGAGAGCTGCCATGCCATAGAGTTGAAGGCGCTCGTAGATCGGAAAATATCTTGGGTTATGAAAATTCTTCAAGGGTCGGGATAGCTCTCCGATGCCCTTAAAGCCGGCTGCATAGAATCGATCGATCTTTTCCAGAGCCTGTGGATCATCCAGTTTTATGCTGCCGTAGCCAATGAACACATCCGGGTACTGCTCGATCGCCTTCTTTATCTTGTCAATCGCTTCGACCGGGGTCAGAACACAAGCCATGGTGTTGTATTTGCGGTACTCCTTGACAGTTTTTTCAATAAAGTCCGCGCTGTTCCGGTAGTGATAATGACTGTCGATTTTGAAGCGCGTCTTTGCATCCTCGGGTAGAACCACGCGGATGGGAAGCAAAAAGATTGTCACAAAGAGAATACTCACCTTATGCATAAGCTACCTCCTCGAACTGGGGTGAAGGCTCACAGTCGCTGCACCGTTAAGCCTCCATCTGCCATGATTACTGTACCTGAGGAGTAAGGTAGATCACCGCGAGCCAGCGCAGCAACCGCTTTCCCCACATCCTCTGGCGTTCCCCAACGGGATTGCAAGAGCAATCCTGCGGCGATGAGTTTGTCGTATTTCTCCTGAACCCCCGATGTCATGTCGGTTCTGATGATGCCAGGACGAACCTCATAAACTGGGATGCCATACTCCCCTAAACGCACCGCCCAAAGTTTGGTGGCCATACTGAGACCTGCCTTTGAGATGCAATACTCTCCACGGCTGGGCGAGGCAACCGTGGCTGAGATGGATGAAATATTGATAATGCAGCCGCAGAAATCCGAGGAATTTTTTTTTTGCTGGACCATCCAGTTAGCTATGGCCTGGGTGAGGAAATATGGCCCCTGCAAATTAACGCGAAGAACCCGCTCGAAACTTTGCTCCGAAGCTTCCAGGATATCTTTTCTCTCTTTCGGTGCGATTCCCGCATTGTTCACAAGGACATTCAGACGGCCCAAACGGTCCTGAATGCCGGTCAACACCTTGTGACGGGCAGCGGCATCGGCGACATCGGCCTGGCAATAGAGGACTTGGCCACCAACATCCCGAAGTTGGGCAAGAACATCGCAAACCGAGGGTTCATCGCGAACACCGCAAACAGCTAGATCATAGCCCTCTTTGGCAAGACATAAGGAGATACCGTAGCCGATTCCCCGTGTTCCTCCAGTCACTAACGCTACTCTCTTTGGCATTTACTCCTCCTTGTCATCGGGGTTGGGTTTGGGGTCAGAGGGGGTCAAGGTCTGACCCCTCCCCTGACCCCCTCTGACCCCAAACCCAACCCCTCTACCCGAAAAAGGTCAGATAAGTCTCGCTGCCGGCAACCCGCTGCACGTAAAGCGCCACCTCGCGTGCGTGGTAATCTCCCCACATACTGGACTCGCCGCACGGAACCTTCTGATGGGGAGGAATATAATCCCATGCTCTGGGCCGATGATAGACAGAATGGAGAATGAGTCCCTGATGATCGTCATTTTTGCTCAGATAAGGCTCCTCAAAGAGCGTATCGAGGACCCTCAAGCCTGCCTGCCAGTAACGATGGCCATCCTGGCTTTGCCCTTTCTTTTTGAGATGCTGTCCGAGGCGGAGTAATCCTTGGGCTGCAATGGCCGCGGCTGAACTGTCCACTGGTTCGTATTCATTGAAGGGATCAGCAGCTCGTCTCAGATAATCGCCCAGCTTGTGAAGCAAAGGGGCCCCGGTGTCCCAGTAAGGGATCCCGTCAATAGGAGTGTTCTCAATATAAAAATCACAACTGGCTCGGGCAGCCCGAAGCATGAATTTTTGAACTTCTTCTCCCCCGCCGAAAGCAGCCAGGTGACTCTCGTCTAACGTGTCCAAGAATTCTAATTCCTCGGCATAGCCACACATGATCCAGGCCAATCCTCGCGTCCAGGTAGTGAATGGCGAGAAGCCCTGTTGAGAACTCGGACAGCGATAGCTTCCGTCATTCAGGTTGAAAATACTTTCGTGTGCCACACGCCCCCACACATCGTACGCATCCCTCCCTTCCCCGTAGTAGACATTGTAAGTCGCGGTCATTCGTGCGTGCTGGATAAGGCGCTCCAGCAGAGAGATCTTTCGGTCGTTTTCCTCCATTAATACGTGGCTGAGCTGGTGGCCGAGAGCCAAAACACGCAAGGATCGAATCGTGTCAGCGAAGAGAGAATGAGGGCCGTTGAATGAATAGATGTACCCCCCATCGAGGGCGCTTGTCCAGCGTTTCGCCTGGATCGCTCCGGAACACTTCAAGGCCAGCTCGTAGACATTTCGTTCCCATTCGTTTTCCTCGGTCCTGCCTTCCTTCATGAGACGCCACAGATTGCCGTAAGTGCTCACGATGTTGAATCCGTGATCATGGACTCCGAAATGTGTCAAGTGTGGAGCCATCACCTGTAACGTCTTCTGTCGGCCCAGTTCAAGAAATTTTTGGTCTCCAGTGGCGTCGAATTGAAGGATCGAGGAACCAAATTGAAAGCCCTGCGTCCATTCCGTCCAACCGCGGGACATATACTTTCCTTGAACCGTGAAAACGGGTGAGCCGTCGGAAGATTGGCTGCTTTTTTCGATGGCCTGGATTTTTCGCGCTGATAAGTTCCACAGCCTTCTGATTTTGGGTTCAAGGTCTGCCGGCTTGATTTGGAGATCGATTTTCACTGGATAGTTATTGTAAGATTAATTTTCTTTAAAGCCGAATGAAAATTGCACTATGTAACGAGGTTCTGCGTGAGTTGGAGTTTCCTGCCCAGTGTGCTTATGCCGCTGGACTTGGATATGACGGACTTGAACTTGCTCCTTTCACTTTAGGCGAAACCCCTCATCTTTTGAGTAACTCTGATCGGGCCAGGCTTCGCCGCGCTGCCGCGGATGCGGGTATCGAAATCGTGGGTTTGCATTGGCTTTTGGTCACCCCGCAAGGTTTGTCCATCAACAGCAGAGACGCGTCGGTCAGGCGGCAGACGGTGGAGGTGATGCGCCGTTTGATTGAGCTCTGTGCCGATCTGGAAGGAAAGGTCTTGGTTCACGGATCGCCTGGCCAGCGTCAGGTTGAGCCTGATGATGACCCGGCTGAAGCCTGGAAGCGCGCCCTGGATAGCTTTGCCGCCATTAAAGCGGACGCAGAAGCGGCCGATGTCGTGTATTGCATTGAACCCTTGTCGCAGAGTGAAACCAATTTTATCAATACAGTTGCTGAGGCAGTCAGTTTGGTCGAAGCCGTTGGTAGTCCAGCCTTGCGTACCATGATCGACACCCGGGCTGCCAGGCTGGCAGAGGATGCGTCGGTTGCCGAGCTGATCGATCATTGGCTCCCCAAGGGGATGGTCGCCCACATCCACGTCAATGATCGCAACCGGCGCGGCCCCGGACAAGGAGATGATGAGTTTGCGCCGGTTTTCGCTGCGCTGGTTCGAAACGGATATTCCGGCAAGGTTTCAGTAGAACCGTTCGACTATGAGCCTGATTCTGGTGCGACGGCAGCCCACGCCATCGGCTACATTCGTGGGATTCTTCAGACGCTGGAATGGAAACGTGAGACAAAGGGAACGGCCGGCAAGCAGAATTTGGATTGAATTTGCCCCAGCCGGTTGGGATAATCTGAAACCTCGCGAGGGATCATTGCCAAAAAAGGTAACCAGTCGAAGGACTTTTCTTCAGCCAAAAGCGTGGACTTCCACCTTAGGAGCCTCGATCGCTTTTGCACAGCCCCGGCAAAGGCCAGAGAAAGACCAGCTGATTCGGGCGGGTCGGCCGGCGATGGCGTGCCAGTTTGAGATTTTTTTCCCGGCCTCCCACAGATTAAAGATTGGCGGGGTCCACCGTGCGCTGGATGAGGTCCAGCGATTGGAACGCCAGATGAGCGTTTATCGCCAGGATAGTGAGATCTCGGCATTAAACCGGCAAGCTCAAGATCGGCCGGTCGAGGTCGAAGAAGGCCTTTTCTCTTTGCTGCGTCTCGGTATTGATTTATACCGGGAAACCCAGGGGGCTTTCGACATGACCGCGAGTCCGCTGTCCCGCTGCTGGGGTTTTTTTGCCCGGCAAGGACGGGTTCCCGAGCAGGTTGAAATTGATCGAGCTCTCCATTCGGTAGGGTCTGCCTTTTTGGATCTTGACCCGGCTAGGTGCTCAATATTATTTCGCTGCAAGGATCTCGAGCTTAACCTGGGAAGCATCGGTAAGGGCTATGCACTGGACCGGGCGGCGACGATACTGAAAGGCGCTGGTTTGGGCCAGGCACTGCTGCATGCCGGCTACAGCAGTCTTCTCGCCATAGGAAACGCACCCTCCTCCGGGGATGCAGGCTCAGGGTGGCAGGTTAGCATTCGTCATCCGCTGGAGCAAAATCGCGATCTTGCGCTGGTTCGTTTGCATGATCAGGCAATGGCGACATCAGGAACAGGACAACAGTACTTCATCTCAGACAGCAAAAGGTATGGCCACATCATTGATCCGCGCACGGGTTACCCTGCCGATTTGAATGTCAGTGCGACGGCGTTCGCCAAAATGGCCGCGCAGGCCGATGCGCTTTCAACGGCTTTCTTCGTCATGCGTCCCGAAGAGATCGACAACTACTGCAAGAGAAATCCAGAAGTAGGAGCGTTGATCGTGCCTAAATCAGCCGATGACGCTCCACTTCAATACCACAGCTTCGGCTTGGTGCCTGAAGATTTGGAGGTTTATTTGTGAATCCAAGTAGTGATACACTTTCCTCAGGGCAACAGTTTGTTCTCGTGTTGCTGCGTTTTTCGGTTGGATGGCATCTCTTTTATCAGGGCTTTGGGAAGCTTCAAGCAGTGGATTGGACTTCGCAAGGATATCTTCAGGCTACCTCGGGTCCACTTGCTTTTTTGTTTCACGGGATCGCGCAAAGTCCACCACTGCTGGGCCTAGCGGATGCCATTACAATTTGGGGCCTGATGATTCTGGGCCTTTTTCTTATGATAGGGCTCTTCAGCCAAGCTTCTGCAATGGGCGGATTTTTTCTCTTGATGCTGTTCTATCTTGCAGCTCCGCCCTTAGCGTATCAGGGCTTCATAGTGGAGACGGCGGAAGGAACGGAGCTGTACATCAACAAAACTCTCCTCGAGGCCTTTGCACTGCTGGTGGTTCTTTCTTTTCAGACTGGTCGTATGGCGGGTTTGGACATATTGATTGACCGATGGAGGGCCGGACGAGAATCACAAGGTGGGCAGATGGCTGAATTATAGTTGATAAAATAAAAGACAGTCAGGAGAAACTATGGCAATGACGGAAGAAAAAAGAAAGCTAGGGCGAAGGAATTTCATCAAGGCGGTGGCTGCCATGCCGGTAGCAGGAGCACTGGTTTGGAAGGCAAGTGGAATGACGCCGGTGCGCGCCGGCATCATCGGACCCGGCGGGCAGGGCCGGGTTCTCATGGAAAATAGCCCGCCGAGCCACATCCGTCTGGTGGCAGTTTGTGACATCTTCCCCCAGAACCTGGAAAAAGGTCTGGAGATAGCACGCAAAGTGCACGACCCTCGTGCGGAAGGTTACACAGATTACAGAAAGCTGTTGGAGCGCAGGGATATCGAGGCCGTTCTGATTGCTGCGCCCCTGTGGCTGCATGACTCGATGGCTGTGGACGCCCTCCAGGGCGGCAAGCATGTGTTTTGCGAGAAGACGATGGCACACAGCATTGAGGGCTGCCGCCGCATGATCGAGGCGGCCCAATCGGCACGGAGGAATCTGCAGATCGGTCACCAGCGCAGCTATAGTCCCCTTTATCGCCAGGCCAAGCAGTTGATCGATGACGGGGTCATTGGTGACGTTTACCATGTACGAGCCCTGTGGCATCGCAACGGAGACTGGCGTAGAAGGGTTCCCGATGTTGACTTTGATCCAAGCCCGTGGGGCTACCCGGACCTGGAGCACTTGAAAAACTGGAGACTCTACAACAAGTATTCGCAAGGTTTGATGGCGGAGCTGGGAAGCCATCAGCTGCAGGTCGTGAATTGGTTCTCGGGACGGGTACCCAAGTCTGTATTTGGCTCTGGTGGCATCTATCGTTACAAAGATAGCCGCGAAGTGGAGGACCACGTCTATTTGATTTATGAATATCCGGACAGCCTGACTGTGACCTACTCCTCCATCCAGTCCAACGCCTTGGATCATTACTATGAAGAGTTCATGGGGACCGAAGGCACGATCATCCTCAGTAGCGAAAAAGAGGCCATGCTCTTTTACGAAGGTGGAGCAAAAGAAGCCACGGAGTTAAAAGTAGGGTCCGCTGCTGGTGGACCGGTGATGCAGGCCTCGGAGAGTCGGGCTAGAGATGCTGCTGGTTCTAACATTTCAGGGGCGTCGACTGGCTTCAGTGCCCTCAGGGGCTATCAGAACGAGATCGAAGGTTTCTGCGCCACAATCCGCAATGGCAAACCCAATCTCTGCGATGGGCCCAATGGCATGGCCGCGGCCGTAGCGATTTTGAAAGGGAATGAGTCCATTGCCAAGGGCGAAAAGCTCGAAATCCCCCCCCAGCTCTACTACACGACCTAGGGGCCCCCAAGGCAAGTCAGAAATGAGGCTACCTCGTAAATTGGGTGTGAGGAGTGTAAATCACCTCCTGTCGACGGATGGGACAGTGGAGGTGGCAGGACTCAACACGCTGCTGGAGATTAATCAGGTTCTCCTGGAGAGTTCAAATCTGAAGGAATCCTTGCATCGGGTTCTGGAGATTCTGGAACGCCGCCAGGGCGTGATCCGAAGTGCCGTGACTTTGCTCCAGGAGGACTCGAAAGAACTTCACATCGAGGCAGCAAACGGTCTTACCCCTATTGGCCGGCGGGCTCGCTACCACCTGGGCGAAGGGATCACGGGGCGGGTGGTAGAAAGTGGAAAGCCGATCGTGGTGCCTCAGGTCAGCCGTGAACCCTTGTTTTTGAACCGTGCGGATCAAAGAAAGGAACTCAAGAAACAAGAGCTGACTTTTATTTGCGTGCCGATTTTTGGCAATGGTGAGACAGTAGGCGCCCTTGGCCTTGACCTTTTCTTCGAGGACACCCGCAATTACGATCGAGCGCTTAAATTTTTCAGCGTGGTATCGTCGATGATTACCCAGACCATGAGGATCGATGGCCTGATTGAGGCTGAGAGAAAACGCCTTTTGGAAGAGCGCAATCACCTGGTGGAAGAATTGAAGGACCGCTATGATTTTTCCAATATTATTGGCACCAGCAGTGGCATGAAACAGGTCTATGAGCAGGTCGCTCAGGTTGCCCGTACCAGCACCACCGTTTTGATCCGTGGAGAGTCGGGAACGGGCAAGGAGCTAATCGCCCACGCCATCCACTACAATTCGCTCCGAGCCAAGAAGCCTTTCATTAAGGTTAGCTGCGCAGCCTTACCCGATACCTTGGTCGAGTCCGAGCTGTTCGGCTATGAGAAGGGAGCTTTTACCGGTGCCCAGTCTCGAAAACAAGGACGGTTCGAGTTGGCTCACGGAGGCACTCTCTTTCTTGACGAAATTGGAGAACTGAATCCTCTCACACAAGTGAAGTTGTTACGGGTGCTTCAAACGCAAGAGTTCGAGCGATTGGGTGGGACCGAAACCATCAAGGTTAATGTCAGATTAATAGTGGCAACCAATAAGGATTTGGAACAAGCCATGGCCGAGGGGATCTTTCGTGAGGACCTCTATTATCGACTGAATGTCTTCGCGATTTTTGTTCCACCTTTGAGGGAGCGAAAACCGGATATTCTGTTGTTGGCTGACTATTTTCTAGAAAAATACGCCACTGAACATAGCAAGAACATTAAGAGAATTTCGACCCCTGCCATTGATATGTTGATGAGCTATCATTGGCCTGGCAATGTTCGTGAGCTGGAGAACACGATCGAACGGGCTGTGCTGGTTTGTGACGGCCACGTCATTCACGGGTACCATTTGCCGCCGACGCTCCAGACCGCAGAGGCATCCGGCACCGTCATGAGCATTTCTCTTCCGGAAGCGGTAGCTGCCTACGAGAAAGACCTTATCCAGGATGCCTTGAAAACCACACGCGGCAACCGTGCCAGAGCGGCCAGGCTCCTGAACACGACCGAGCGGATTGTAGGATACAAAGTCAAAAAATATGAGATCAACTCTGATCGATTTCGCCACTAGAAAGGCCAGGAAAAAGACTGCGAAACCTCCCGGGCAGTTCCGCATCCGGGTTTCAAGAAACTGACGCTCCCAAAAGTGGATCAAAACGTCAGCTTCACACTCATACCAGATCAAACCATATCGGCACAGATGGCCCAACTG
>JALLOL010000280.1 GCA_027717875.1 Acidobacteria bacterium AH-259-L09
GACTGGATCTGCTCCCTTGTCGTGCTGCTCTTAAAACTCTTATAATGGCGATGACGTTTCAGAGAGTTGGCGATTAGACGTGTGGCGAAAACTATGTCAAAGATCTTACAGCGTGCCTGGTTCGTTCTTGCCGCCCTAGCTCTTATGGCCGTTTCCATTGTTTGGGCCTTCCCCATTACCGACAAACCATTCGAAAAATGGACACTCGATGAAGCTGTGCAGATCTTGAACGAGTCGCCCTGGGCGAGGCAGGAGACATTCACGCAAGTTATTGGGGGAATTGGAAGTGGAGTTCGCGGAGAGAAAGAAATCTACAACACCTTCTTTGTACGCCTTCTATCTGCACGTCCCATCCGCGAAGGCTATGCTCGCGTCAAGCAAATACAGGAGGATTATGACAAGCTGAGCCAGGAAGAGAAGCGACGCTTTAATACCTCACTGCGTCCCATCCTGAAATTAGACGTTGAAGGCTGGATTGTGGTTGCCGTCAGCTTTCGTTCCAACGACCCGGACCTCGAGAGTCGGGTCAGGCGATTTTGGCAGGTCCAGACCACGGAGACCATGCGAAGTCGCGCTTTTCTTTCTACACAGAGCTTCCCTCAGGTGGAGGTGGTCGCTTATTACCCCCCTTTGGAAGAGGGGATTGGAGCCAAGTTTGTCTTTCCCAGGGAAATCGACGGTACTGCAGTGGTGTCTGTGAAGGATGACAAAGTTACGTTTGAACTACTGGAAGTTCCAGGCGCAGATCCTCAGCTGCGAGCCACGTTTGTCGTCTCTGACATGGTCGTGAAAGGACAACTGATTCTGTAAATGATGCGAAAGAGGGTGACACTGGCACTGTCGGCAATTCTTTTGACTTTCATCTCCCCTTATGCTGCAACTCTGCGTGGGAAAGTGTACTTGCAGCCCGACAAAGCTGCAGCTTCGGCCGAACTTTCGATCGTAAACTTGAAGAGTAAAGAAAAGACTATCGTAACCACCGATGAGCAAGGGCGGTTCACACTGGAACTTCCACAGGGAACTTACGGCATCTACACTGACGAACCCGAAAAGGCGGTGCTGCTGGTCCGCTTTAGTTTGAGGAAGGATGAATCCCGAGACCTTGAGATTCGATTGCCTCCTTACGACGATGCGCACAGTGGCGCGTTTGGTTTCAATCCGTCGCACCTCAGGAACTTTGGATCAGACATACAAGAGAGGAGCTCGGAAGATGATACTTCCTTGAATGATATTCACGATCTGGAAGTTCAGATGGTGAGACTCGAAGAAACCGTTGCATCAGAAAACATGTCGCTCGCACGCCTGGTTAATCCTTTTCCAGCTCAAAAGCGGGGACGTTGGCATGGCTCCCTGTATGAGTTTCACCGAAACGACAACCTTGATTCCCGTAACTTCTTTGATCCGCTGGGCGACCCCTTGCCCGAGTACAAGCGAAATCAGTTTGGTGCTACTTTCGGGACGAGGCTAGGGGACAGCTTGAACCTTCTGGTCTTCTATGAAGGCTTGCGAATCATACAGGGTTCGACGATTCTCTCTCATGTCCCGACAGCGGCCATGAAGCGGGGGGATTTCAGCGAACTGGCAGAACAGATCCGGGATCCGATCAGCGGTCAGACTCTGGCAGGGAACCGCATTCCCGGGGACCGGATTCATCCGGTGGCCAGACGACTCCTAGGGCGGCTGCCTGACCCCAATCGGGATGACCCAAACCGAAACTTTGTGAATAACCAGCCGCTAATTAGCAACCTGGATTCGCTTTCCTTTTAAGCTGACCAGCAACTGGACCACGCTTCCAAGATTCTCGTGCGTTATTCTCTCATCGAGGGCGACCAAGTTCGGGTGCACCCCCTTCCAAGTTTTGGTTGGCGGAGGAACGACCGCCAACAGAGCGCAAGGCTGTCATATACCCGCAGTATCACGAACCGGTTTATCACCTCAGTACGAGTACGCTTTGAGCGTGACACGAACGTCATGCTTTCGAAGAACGCCGGAAATGAAGGCCTGCTTGAGTCGCTGGGGATTTCTGGCTTGCATACACTGGATCCCAGTGAAGAAGGGTATCCAGAGTTTTCCCTTGCCGGATACGCGCGTTTCGGAGACCGCTTTTCTCCCTTGACCTATGTGAATAACCGCTTTTCTGTCGAAAGCACTGTTTCCTATACGCCCAGTAACCACAGCATCCAGTTCGGAGTGGACTTCGATGTTCGTCAGGTGAACAATAACCGCCCGGGCGGCTCGCGCAGAGGAAGGTTTTCCTTCAACGGCTATTACAGTGGTGATGCGTTTGCTGACTTCCTTTTTGGACTACCGGACAGGGCCTACCGTGAAGTGGGCTCCGATCGCTCAGACCTAAGGTCCAAGCACTGGGAGTTTTTCTTCGAAGACAACTGGAAGGTAGATTCAAAATTTAACTTCAGCTTTGGGGCAAACTACTATTATTTCCAGCCCTACCGTTCCATTCACGATAATGTCTCCACTTTTTATCCCCTTCTTTTCGAACCTCCGACGAACGGAGAAATCGTTATCGTGGGAAGCCCACGAGCTACACAACTCGGCTTAGACCGGGCAGGGGAGGGGGGGCTAGTTTTTCCGGATGGCAACGACTGGGCTCCTCATCTGGGTTTAGCTTATAGTCCTCTGGGGAACCAGCAACTGGTCCTTCGAACTTCCTATTCCATCTATTACTCTCCACCGCGACGAAGTGAATTCTTGCCCTACCTGGGTCGAAATTATCCCTTTCACTATGCACAAACTGCTCAATCACGGGTAGACACTCCCGATCTGGATCTTAGTACGCCTTTTGAGACGATTACACCCACTGAGCTGCGCATCCGGAGCACTGAATCTCACCTCAGAACGCGCCACACCCAGTACTGGCGACTAAGTGTGCAAAGCGAGTTCACCCAAGGTTGGTTCGCGGAGGTTTCCTACCGAGGCACTAAGGGGACTCACTCGCGTCGTATACTTACAGCAAATGTCCCTTTGCCTGGGCCGGGTTTCATCCAGTCCCGCCGTCCCAATCCCAACTTTGGGTCCTTCGAGATTCTCACTGGGAGCGGTGCTTACACGCGTCACTCTTTAAATCTGGCACTGGAGAGACGTCTGAGCGACGGTCTCTCGCTCAAATCGGGATTCAGTTGGAGCCGGCTTTTTAGTGATTCCTTCCGACGCTATCCCTCCAACCCGCGTAATCTTCGTGCCGAACGGGCACCTTCCAGCTTTACACCCACCCGCCGATTCTTTCTGAATTATATCTACGATCTTCCTTTTGGAAGCCGGGACCCGAACGGCGCTGCTGGTCGGCTGCAATGGTTGTTGGACGGCTGGCGGTTGTCCGGTATTACAAACATCCAAGATGGCACTCTTTTTAGCGTGACCTTGCCTGGAGACCCCAATAACGACGGTGTTTCTGGAGACCGTCCCAATCGGCTCGGTTCAGGGCGATTGGACTCGGCACAGCGCTC
>JALLOL010000281.1 GCA_027717875.1 Acidobacteria bacterium AH-259-L09
ATGGCGATCCGGTCTGGTCCCCGGACGGACGCCAGCTAGTCTTCATGTCCGCCAGGAAGGGCAGACCCGATCTTTTTCAAAAGCTCGTCGGAGGCGGCCAGGAAGAAGTACTCTTTGAGTCTAACCAAGCCAAATTTCCCGAGGATTGGTCCAGCGATGGACGCTTCATTCTCTTTATCTCTCCCCAGGGTAAGACTGTGTATGCACTTCCACTATCGGGCGATCAAGAGCCGATGCGTGTTTTGGAGACACCTTTTGATAAAGATGAGTTCCATTTCTCCCCGGACGGCCGTTGGATCGCCTACAACTCCGATGAGTCAGGAAGGTGGGAGGTCTACGTTGCGTCCTTTCCTGACTTCACCGAAAAACGCCAGGTTTCAAATTCGGGTGGTGTTCAAGCACGCTGGAGAAAAGACGGGAAGGAGCTTTTCTATCTGGGCCTGGATGGAAAGCTGAGGGCGGTGGCAGTCAAGGCGGGTTCCTCGCTGGAGACGGGTATCCCGCAGGTTCTCTTTGAAACGAAGGTCAGAGTGAGTCCCCTTTGGGATCAGTACTGCGTTACCGGGGATGGCCAGAGATTCCTCATCAATGAACCCGCTGAAGACGTCTCGTCTCCCATCACTGTGGTGCTCAATTGGACGGCCGAGCTCAACCAATGACTTGATTCAGCGGAACGGAACGTACTATCCATTACCCCGCTTTTACTAAAACCGCAGCGTGCTTTTGGATCTTCCGGATGGCGGCGGCGATATCGTCCATGTCCGATTGGGGTCCCAGGAGCTTCGACTGTCCAAACCACACCGCTTCACTGCACAGCTTGTCATTCTCAGGGCAGTGGTTACGCTCCTCCAACTCAGCCAGCTGCTTTGCAGAGTAGATGCTCCGAAAGGCACGAGACTCCAGAGTGTGTTTCAAGAAAGGTTCCTTATTGAGCGGCCTGTAACCCCCCGAACCGGGAATCCCTTCCGCCCGCAAGGCTTCGAGAAAACGGGATCGGGGAAGATTCGCGAAATGACTCCTGTCATATCGGAGCATATAAAGATGATAAGCATTTCTCGTACAGCCTTCATATTGCCGGGCCGGGATGATCCCGGGAATTTCGTTCAGTCGCCGCGTGAGGTACTGGGCGTTCCGCTCCCTGGTTCGCGCCTGCTGTTCCAGCCGCGTTAGCTGCTCAAGGAGGAGTGCTCCCTGGAATTCGGTCATACGGCGGTTATCTCCATTTCGTTCGTAGGAAAATGTGGTGTTTCGCTTTCGAACCAGCTTCCCATCGGTCCCGAGTGAGTAGCCGCGTCCCGCGTTGTGAAAGCTGCTGCAAACCTTCATCAGTTCAGCATTGTTGCTGGCAATGGCACCTCCTTCACCGGAATTGAGGTTCTTGGAGGCCTGAAAGCTGAAACAGCCCAGGTCTCCCACCGTCCCCGCTTTCTTCCCGCGCCATTCGGCCAGGTGAGCCTGACAGGCGTCTTCAAGTATTGAAAGTTTGTGTTTCTGCGAAATCTCCAGGATTTTGTCCATTTCGGCTACATTGCCTCCCAAATGGACAGGCAGGATGCAGCGCGTCCGATCGGTGATGGCGGCTTCAATCTTATTGGCGTCGATCTGAAACGTGTCCCGATCCGAGTCGACTAAGACAGGAAGAGCATGGTGCAAAAGGACTACATTGATGGTGGCCACAAAAGTATAGGGAGGAACAATAACTTCGTCTCCCGGCCCAATGTCCAGAGCGTAGAGGGAGGTGTAAAGAGCACTGGTCCCACTGGATGTGGCCACGACAAAACGGGCTTCCAGCCGTCGAGCCCACGATTCCTCAAATTCTGTCACATAGTGACCGTTGGATCGGAACCAATTCTTGGATTCCAGCACTTGTTTCCACGATTTGCGGTCATTTTCGGCAATGACCGGCCAGGAAGGAAAAGATTTTGTCCGAACCGGTTTTCCGCCCAAAAGGGCCAGTTCTTGGTCGACGGATTCGGAACGGACGGTAGACCCAAAACCGGATCGCGCACTTAAACTCATCCCGGCCGTCCCAGCAGAAACGGTACTCACAAAGTGACGACGTGTCAGGTTTTTACTCATGCTGCCTCCCTCACCTATTGGCTTCGCACCTTCTTAACCAGCTCATGGACCTTGTTGATCACAGTCTCTTCGACGGAAGGCGCAAAAGGCGCCGGATGACCATAGTAGATCATGGAGTAATCGGCCTCGTAGCCTCCCTCCTGAAGGACCCTCAGAGACGGTAAGTAGGCGAAGACATCATTGTTATAAGCTGTCACCCACAGTTTGTCGGCTCCCAATTCCTGTTTCAGACGCAGGTTGTAGTCCACCACGACTTCTCCAGCCATCGCCACCAGGGTAAGATCGTTTCCAAACTGCCAGATCTGCAGGGGATAAGGATACTCGCTTGGAAGCTGTCCCTGCTGGTCTAGAATTTTCAGCATTTGCCGGGCGTGCCGTTGCCTTGCTCCATCATCACCGTGAAGTAGGGCCTGCAGTGTTTCCCGGCTGGGGGTGGTGGAAAAGGCAACAGGGAACACTTTAAAGGCAGTTTTCAGAGGACCCTGCACGATCCTCAAAGGACCCGTAAGAGATTTGTCCACAGTCCTGGCCAGGCGCTGTCCGTGTTCATCAGCCAATTTCACCGTGCCGCGGGGGTAGGGATTGGCATCGGCTCCACAGCCCATCATGAAAAAGGCTACCGAGCCGGGATACCGATACTCCAACCAGGTTTGTGCCGTACCTGCGTAGTCGCCATGAAAATGGTAGACCCGCGCCGTAATAGTGGTATTGTGACAGGCGTAGCTAAAGACAAGTCCTCGGAGATTGCCTTCTTCTCCATCGACCACCAAGAAGGGCACCTCGTGATCGACCGGCCCACCTCTGTTGACTCCAATGACGTACCGGTCTTTCTTCTTCACCCGGCGATTGACACCAAACGTGACCTCAG
Organism: Acidobacteria bacterium AH-259-L09; assembly: GCA_027717875.1. The sequence goes on from JALLOL010000281.1 coordinate 2,948, forward strand.
TCCGGCCAAAACTGAGACGTGCCGGCTGAAGGTTCTCCAGTGCGATGCCGATGAGCTGGATAATCTTGTCCTCAAATTGGGCCGTGTAAGCATTGACCTGCGCAGATTCCTCATCAGTCATGCTGTAGGCAATGGCCAGGTTCGCCCTCAAGACCGGCCCGGCGTGCGTGTGAGTCGAACTCAGGAGCAGTCGATCTCGAGACAGGCCGTACAGCTCCTGAGCCCGTTGGGCAATGCTGCTGGCCAGCCCAGCCGGGATTCCCAGGACGTCGGTGGTGACCAGAGCAGCCTGGTTGCCCCTTTCGTCTTCCAGGACCAATGCCCTGGCATAAAGTTCCTGTAGTGTGCCTTCGGAGGGGTGAGTTCGAGCTCCGTAACCTCCCAACCAGAGAGGCTTCTGGGGAGTGATCGGCGTCTTCGCCAGGCCGGCTTTCCAGTGGGCAGCAAAGGTGGGAACAATCGAAACTAAAATGATCAGGAATGCAAGCTTGCAGGATCTTCCGATCACAG
>JALLOL010000282.1 GCA_027717875.1 Acidobacteria bacterium AH-259-L09
GTCCCGCCCCGTTTCGCTTACGAGGAGCGGCTTGGTCCACCCTGACTCATTGCGACGGATCAGGTAAAGTTCGCCGGCGTGCAGCCGTCCGCCGTCGGAGCGCCGTTGAATGCCGTAAACCACCACCGGACGGGCGAGACTCGCCGAGCGGTCGAGGCCGATGCACTGGGTGAAACATTTGCCTGTCACGGGATAGACTGGTTCCGACCAGTTGGACGGCCCGTAGGGCGCCTTGCAGGTTCGATAGACCAGGCGCTTCTCACCGTCGGTGTAAACAAGGTGGAGGGCCTTCGCCTTCGCGTCAAATGTCGCGCTGAACCGTCGATCGCTGCCACCCGTGCCGTCGGAAGTGTCGAGCTTGTACTGCTTCTCCCACGTTTGGCCATTGAAGAGGCGGGCGTAAAAGCCACCCCTGGGGCCGTTCTCCCTGTAGTGATGCGCCGCCGTCCGAGCGATGACGATGCTCTTTCCGTCTTCCAGCGGGACGCACTGGTGAGCGTCCGTTCCCTCCTTGGGAGTTTCCCCCACGATTACTTCCACCGGTCCATCCCACGCGCTGATCTGGCCGGGCTCCTTGCTGCGAAACCAGACGATGGACTGCGGCGGATGCTGCACGCCGCCGCCCTCCGAACGGTCCACATGCCGCATCGTCATACAGATCCGGCCGGTGGAGTCCACCCTGGGCTGCACGTAGTAGAAGTACATCTGTTTGGGCGGTTCCTTGAAGAACTCGACCCGATCGCCCCACTGAATGGACTCGCCTTGCACCCTGGCCGTGGAAATCCAATGCTTGAAGGCCCAGATGTTAGGATTGTCGGCCACCGGGCCCCCCTTGGTCCGGTAAGCGTAGCCCTTGCCTCCGTCAAAGTAAGTGAGGCCTCCATCGGGGCGCTGCTTGCGCTGGGACCAGCTGAGGCCGTCTCTCGATGTGCGGTAGACCTCTCTCGACTGCGGCCCGCCCGTGCCGTATGTCACAAACCAGACCCCCTCGTGTCTCCAGACACGCCGGATTGTCGTTCGCGTGGTGACGTGGGCGCCCCTGGCCGAGTCCAGTTTCACAATAGTGACCTGATCTGAGAGTTTACCCTCCGGCAGCGTCACATGAACCCAGAAAAGGCCCCAGATCACTGTGAGCAACATGATTCTCAACACGGTGTCGTGTCCTTTCTGAAAAATCGGCATCTTTAAGAACAAAGTAGCAAAGTCTGACCGTATCGACAATCTCCTGTCCTCAGCGCGGCCAGTACCGGCAGACCTCCTCGTAGCGCATCACCTCGTTGAAGAGGCCGAGACCGACAGTCCACGATCTCGCCGAAGCTAAACGGCTTCATCTGCAACCCGTGAGGGGAGCTCGAAGAGCAGCGCCAGCGCGCCCGAGGTGCAGGGCGGTGTGGGAGTCGAAGCCGCCGCGCGGTTCGGTGCGGGTGTCGCCACCGGCCCGCAGGACGTGGTTGCGAACTGTTCCAGATCCTGGGTCCTCCTTTCACGTGAAGACGGTCATCATGAAGCCCCCGAGTTGTTGTCAAATCGGCTCATCAAGCAGCGACTTCATCCTCCCTTATTCCGTTGACGAATTTGACGTTGTTGATGACCTCTCCGAGACGCTTGTACCCGCGCAGGCGTCTCCATCTTTTTTCGGCGCTACGACATAGCTTGAATACCATCGTCAGCATAGTCAGTCTGGACAGACAGCCTCGAGTCTTGGCTGTTCAGCCTCACTGTGGCAAACGTCGACTCAATGGGGTTGGTAGTCCTGAGATGCGCCCAGTGCTCAGCCGGAAAATCATAGAAGGCGAGCAGTTGCTCGCGATCCTTAGCCAGGCAAGCAGTGGCCTTCGGAAACTTCAGCTGATAGGTGGCAATGAACTCGTCGAAGGCTCGGTAGGCGTCTTCTCGTGTTTCGGCCATCCAGATCTGGTGCAGCGCCTCCTTGGCCTTGGGCTGGACCGCTTTGGGCAGATAGTTGAGCACATTGCCGGTCTTGTGCATCCAACAGCGTTGCTGCCGGGTGTTGCCGTAGACCTTGGCTAGGGCTTTCCAAAAGCCCAGCGCCCCGTCGCCAATGGCCAGTTTGGGTTCCATTGTCAACCCTCTTGAATGCAGATCTCTGAGGAGCTCCCACCAGGACTGCTCGCTTTCCCGATAACCCTCTTCGACGGCGATCAGCTCCTTTTTGCCGTCGGCCCGAGCTCCCATCAGAATCAGCAAACACAGCCGGGCATCGTCCATCCGCACGTTGCAGTAGACGGCGTCCGCCCAAAAGTAAACGTAGCGCTTTTTGGACAGATCCCGCACCCTCCACCTTTCGTAGTCTTGAATCCACTTCTGCTTGAGCCGGCTTATGGTTTTGGCCGATAGCCCCGGGGCATCCGGCCCTAAAAGCGCGCTCAGAGCCTCGGAGAAGTCTCCCGTGGAGATCCCTTTCAAATAGAGCAAGGGCAGCAGCTCCTCCACGTTCTTGCTGCGCCGCAAATAGGGCGGCACCAGGCTCGAGCGAAAGCGCAGGACCTCTTCCGATTCCTCACCCGATGCGCGGTCTCGAACTCGCGGAATCCGCACCCTGATGCCACCGATTCCGGTCTGAATCTCTCTCTCGGGGAGGTGGCCGTTACGAACCACCCGTTGGCGACCCTGCTCATCGCGCAGATCTCGGTACTCCCCGAGAAACTCCTCCACCTCGGCCTGCACCGCTTCAGCGAGAAGCTTCTGGGCTCCTTCTCGGAGCACCTGCGTCAACGCATCCTTTGAGTTGCCTGGTTCCTGGATCAAAACTACGGTATCTTTCTTCAAGGCGTATCCTCCTTCCCGGTCTCCGGGTGAATCCATGATTGGTCTTCACGGATTCAGGATGATACGCCACCTCTCAGACAGCCCTCATACACAACTTTCGATCATAACTCCTGCGGAAAGAACTCTATGGCCTACCAGTACACAAGAGAACCCCTCACCCAAGACGAAGCCAACCGGATCGCCAGCGCCTGCGAACTCTTTGAAGAAAAGCTCGTGGTCTGGACCTGGCTGGATACCGGCCTTAGGGTCTCTGAGCTTGCGGGGCTGAAGAAGACGAATCTCGACTGGCAAGCACACCGCATCATGGTCTACGGCAAGGGTGGTCCCTATGGCACTCGGACCAAGCGGCGGGTGCTTCCCCTATCGCCTCGCACCCAGCCCTTGATCGAGGGCCATTTTGCTTTGCATGAATCCTTCGGCATGAGCCCAAGGACCATCCAGCGTTTGCTCAAGCGCGTGGCGAACCGAGCGTTCATCAGCCGACCCGTCTCCCCGCACGTGCTCCGTCACACCTTTGCCGTGACTGCCGTCCAAAAGGGAATCTCTCTGCCGGCGCTGCAGCGCCTCCTGGGGCATGACCACCTGACGAGCACGGAGATTTACCTCAACCTCTCGCCTGAAGACGTGGTAAGGGAATTTCAAACTAAGTGGTA
>JALLOL010000283.1 GCA_027717875.1 Acidobacteria bacterium AH-259-L09
GAGGTCGATACCAAGTTTCGCGGCATAGCCGGCGTGCAGCTTCAATTCGTCCACTACGCCGGCCATTAGTTGATGGAACAGCCGGACATGTTCCAGATCGTCCGATTTGGCGGCGGCCAGGGCATATGCCCGCAGAAAAGTGCGCAGGAAGAAAGCGTCCTGAGCCACATAGCGTTTAAACACTTCGCGTTCGAGCGTGCCATCGGCCAGCCCTCGCACGAAGGGATGTTCCAGACAGCGCCGCGTGATCTCCGAGTTAAGTTGCCACAACAGACCGTGCAGCATTCAACCCTCCCACGTCATCCGCCAAAAGTCCCGTTCGTGGCGCAACACTTCGTTAAACTGTGCCTGCTGGTCCGCGTGTGGATATTGCTCACAAAGGCGCAGCAGTTGTCGAACGTACTCGACGAATTGGGCGTTGGACCAGCGGTGAATGAACTCCGCGTAGGGCCCGGTCGCCTCTAGGGCACTCCAGGCGCACAGATAGGACACTTCCGCGCCATACAGGATGGCAAGCAGCACCTCGAACGGCTGCGAATATGCAGACGCAACGAGAAAGTCAACGTAACGTCTGCAGGTCTGATGAGGGGCCACGTTCAAATCGAGACCCCGTTTCTGTGCATTTTCCTCGAACCAGTTCAGCTCCAAGTCGAGCGCGGTCAGTCCTGAAATCAGAACCTTCTGCGCCGGTCGCGGCGTTTTCGCGATTGTAACCGCCAGGAACGTCGTAGCTCCCCTGGCGAAGAGGTAATCCTGCGCTAGCCATCGGCTAAAGGCTTCCTGGGGCAAGTTGCCATCGCGAATAGCCGAGAGGAACTGCGCCTTTGTCGCTTGAGACCAGAGGTCTCCCGCACGAACAATCAAGGTAGATTGTTCGAACTCACGCATGGTTTTTCGCCTCTCTAAAATCGGTGGGCATACCCATCCTACGATTGTCTCGCGGATCAATGCATCCCACCCTCTCAGGCAGCATTGCTTCCCCACCACCAGCGAACAGCCCGGTCACCCGGCTCTCCGCCTACACGTTTCTCATACACCGAACGCCTCTCCAGGCTGGCGAGACTTTCCATCCGTCATTGCACGTCAGGTTCCGTTAGCTCCTCTGGAACATGCTCAGATTCTTCAAATGGTTCGAGGAAATCCGAAGATGCTCTGAGACCCAAAATTCTGGCTTCGGCCTCTTTCCTGGGAATTGCGTACAGGCGCTCCGCTCGGAATGTCACGAAAGAAAGGAAGTGAGGGGATCGAGCCACAGGAAGATAAGAGCGGGCTTCGCTCAAGTACTGCTCCAGAGTGGCTTTTCGTCTGGAGCGCGGTGCCCGAGAACCCTTTAATAACAGTGGCCGGTTGGTTCTAGCTTCTTCGGGCTTCTCTCCACTCTGGTTGGTTTGAAGATTTCGGCCGACCTTGATGAGATGCTTGTCCGGTATTTTGCAGCGAACCCTCCCCTTGAACTGATTTAGCATAGCGCGATAAATGAACCCCCGGGTCTTTTCCCTATGGCCTCCCAGGATCGGCTGAATCGTGTTATGAGTGCTAGCGTACCCCATTCGGCGAACGGTCTTGGACACTCGTATGGCCAGTTGACGCATAGTGTACCCGGGGTGCTCCGCAATCCAGGCCCGGGCCAGAGACGCAATCGGCTTTGCTTTCACCCAACTGAGATCTGCTATTCTCGTCGGCGTTAACTTGGCAATTTCCTCTTCCAAGTTCCTCAACTGGGGGAATTTTTCCGGAAGCACGATTTCCATGGCCGTGACCACCCTGCGCCGTACTCGCCGAACCTTTCCATCCACGAGACGTTGGAGATGGGCCAGACCAATCGATACGCCCTCCTCGGACATCTTTCGTTGGAGCAAGAAGGCCAACCGTCTGGAGGAAGCTTCACGATGGAGACCCTTCCAAACCCACGCCAGCTGAGTCAACCTGTGCGAACTCTCCAAACTCCGGCTTTCCAAGGATTGACGAATGTCTCGTGCCAGACTCTGGCAGTGCTCTCGAACAGAAGCCTCCGAATACAGGCCATGGCCTCTAAAAAGCGTCATCAACTCCTCCCGCACCTCCCTTCTGACGAGACGATAGTGCTTTCCAGCTAGTACCTTCTCGAGGTGATTGATACTCCGGTGAATGTCCTGGCATGCCAGTTCCTGCTGGAGGTGGAGAGCCAGGAAGCGTTTTGATTTGCCGGGGTTCAGATGCAGCCACAGTTGAGCCAACGGGACAATGCTTTCGATGGCAACATAGGGGGAAACCCGCTTGCTTTGGGGGATTTGAAGACCTGCGTCAGCCAGAGCTTGTTTAATATCGCCCGTCTTTTGGAAACCATCGCTCTCGAGGAGCAGCTCGCGCATAGCGGTCTCGACCTCTGGTCGTACCGTGAAAACTGCACCAGTTAATTGCCGCCTAACCGTGCGCAGGTGATACTTGATTCCGCAGGCCGCTAAACGCCGATGCAGCCGCCGCGCCAGTTCCAAGCGCGAAAATTCGGGATTCTTCTGCTGATACAAGGCGGCCATCGCACGAAGCAGAACTCCTGGCACCCGCTCAGGAGAACCACCGACGCCGTACCCCCGCGGCGTTGCAAGAAAAGTTGTGGCTTTCTTTGACCAACTATGCATTGGACTGTCTACAATCTAAAAACGACCTCGGCGCCTGGCCCAAGTAGAGAGAAAACGCTGAGACGGGTCCGGGCACCTAACGACCCTAAATTGCAGCCCATTCCACCTTAAAGGAGAGGCAAGAGAGAAAGGCGTTGGCAATGCAGACCCTCCGGACCCGGTTTCTGAAATCACGTCAAAATTAAGCCGCACATCCTCAAATCAGATCGCCAAATTTTGCGCTTCGCCCGTTTGCCTATTGCCCTGAGCACCCTGGCAACCTCAGAGATCGTTAAAAGCGGTTTGGGAAACCTGGCTGAACAGAGCGTCCCTAGGCAAAGATGCATCATGAAGTTGCGGACCAGGCCGCAAAACCACCTTTGAGGCTACAAACGTTCTCAAACCCCTTCTGTTTTAAGAACTGCGTTGCCTTTAGGCTCCTTTCCCCATGCTCGCAGTAAACAATGATCTCTCGCTCGCGAGGCCAACTGCTGACAATTTGCTGTCCTAGTTCGTCATCGACACTTAACGAGCCCTCAATCTTTCCCCTTTCAATTTCATAAGGTTCCCGCACATCCAAAAGAGCCAGCTCCGAATTGGCCGTTATCCGCTCTCTCGCCTCTTCTACCGTAATCTGCAGTTCGGCAACAGGATCGTAGATCTCAACGGATTCATCAATCTTCTCTTGGCAGTATTTGTTGTAGGCGCTGGTGAGCATCTTGGTTAATACTTCCACGCTCTGACCCTCGATCTGGTGTCTTTCGATTATGTGTACGAGTTGGCCTTCACGGAAAAGTGCCATGCAGGGAGAAGAGGGAGGGTATCCGACA
>JALLOL010000284.1 GCA_027717875.1 Acidobacteria bacterium AH-259-L09
GAGGAAGCCTGTAAGAGAGAGGATGAGAAAAGGAGGGACCAATGAAATCAAACTATCATCGATCCACTATCAGCGTTGTTTACCGCCTTCCTGCTTTGTGGGCGCTGCTGGTGCTCTTGGTGACGGTCAGCGTAGCGCACGGACAGAAGGGAGACCAACCCTTGATCAGAATTGAAACTAGCCTGGGCACGATGGTTGCCGAACTGGATTCGGAAAAGGCACCGGAGACAGTGAAGAATATTCTGCAGTACGTGGACGACAAGTTTTATGATGGAACCCTCTTCCACCGGGTGATCAAGAATTTCATGATCCAGGGTGGCGGGTACGACACGAATATGATGCGCAAGCCCACCCGTGACCCCATTCCCAACGAGGCCAAAAATGGTCTGAAAAACAAGCGCGGGACCCTGACCATGGCGCGCACCTCCGATCCGCACAGCGCCACCAGCCAAATCTTTATCAACCACGGCGACAATGCCTTCCTCGATTATCCTGGCCAGGACGGCTGGGGATACGCCGTGTTCGGGAAGCTGGTTTCGGGACTGGATGTTCTGGACAAAATCGCCACAGTCGAGACCGGAAGGGGCGATGCCCCGGTCCAAGCAGTGGTGATCAAATCCATCCGCCGGGCCGAGTAAGGGGAAAAAGAGGGTTAGAATTTCGGTGCTTCGTCAGGGGAATCTTGTCAGGGCTGGAGTACCTGAGCGCGTGGCGATGCCGGATAAAGAAGATGTCCTTGGCGCGTAAAGCCAAGGATACGTGACTCGGAAAGCGGCGCTCTCTTGCCCAACTTGATATCACGAGACGACACTCGAACCTCTCTTCCTTCTCTCCCAGAAATAATAGGCGGGGATCCCACTCGCTACAATCACCAAACCCATGATCGAAGGCCCCGGTTTTGTCACGATGGTATTGACTACGAAGCTGAAGGCGAACAAGACGAATAGCACCGGCGTGAGCGGATATCCCCACATCTTGTACGGGCGTGGCCGGTCTGGAGACTTCCTTCGAAGGACGAACACGCCAACCACCGTCAGACCGTAGAACAACCAGGCCATGAAGATGACGTAGGAAAACAGTGCCTCGTAGGTCCCGCTCAGTACCAGAACGGATGACCAGAGACCCTGGATCAGAATGGAAAAGGACGGAGTTTGAAAACGGGGATGAACTTCGCCAAACCTGGCGAAAAACAGGCCGTCGCGCGCCTGGGCAAAATAGACCCTGGGCGCGGCCAGAATCCCGGCGTTAGTGGCGCCGATGATCGACACAAGGATTGTAACAGACACAAGGGTTGCTCCGATCGATCCCATGGTTCTTTCCGCCGCCACCGCCGCGACACGCTCAGACTTGGCGATCTCATCAACGGGAAGCGCGTGCATATAGGCGAGGTTTGCCACAAGGTACACGGCAATGACGATCGCCATGCCGAGCCCCAGCGACAGGGGCAGGTTCCGCTCCGGTCGCTTGATTTCCCCCGCAACCAGCGAAACCGCGAACCAACCATTGTATGCCCACATACAGGCAACCAAGGCGACGCCAAACTGAGTCATCGAGAACTCTACGGGCCCCGCGGATCGGTCTAGCGACGAAGGCTGATTGCTCCAGAACACGCCCCCGAAAAGGATAGCCAATCCCAAGATCTTTAAAAGAGTGAAAGTGTTTTGCACAACGGCGCCTTCTCGAACGCCTCGATAGTTGACATAAGTGAGGATGGCTATCAATGCCACAGCCGGCAACTTTGAGAGTATCGGCGGCAGATGAATAAAGTAAGAGAGGTAGATGGAAAATCCAACCGCCAGCGCCGCCGTACCACCAGACCGGATCACCAGAAACATGGACCACCCAAACAGGAACGCCCAAAAAGTGCCGAACGATTCGCGCAGAAAGACGTACATCCCGCCGGTTGCTGGCATCATGGCGCTGAACTCGGCCAGGGCAAGAGCGCCCAACAGCGAGAACATTCCGGCCAAGATCCAGGCAGCCAAGATCAGGCCCTGCGACGGGAGAACTCGGGCTACCACGTTTGGAACGAGGAATATCCCGGAACCAATAATGAAACCGACCACGATGGCCAGCGCATCAACCAGGCCCAGCTTTCGTGGGAGGTCCAGATTCACTTGGGCCCGTGGTGTCCCTTCACCGAGAGCTTCTGCCATATTGTAGTTGGAGTCACTCCCCCGTCGGCACCAGCCGCTTGAGCTCTTCAAACCAGTTGAGGACGACGGTGAGAGGCTGAGCGGTCTCTTCCGCGGGTTCGTTGACGAGAAATCTCTCCCCGTCTCCGGTAACGCAGTAGTGATCCCAACGGGGGTCCACTCTCACGCCCGTTTGAAAGAGGACCTTGGGGATACCAGTCTCCAGTGTGGAACCCGACTTCACCCCCACCGCCATCAGCTTTCCATCGAGGCCGAGGTAGAAAAGCTCTTTTCCGTCTCTCCTCCACAGAGCCTGACAGCCGGCGGCGTTGGAAACCTGGCGTTTTTCGGTAAACTCGGGGAAGGAAGCCACATAAACCTCCCACCTTCCCGACTCATTGGAGTTGTACGCAATCCATTGCCCATCAGGAGAGACGTGAAGCTCGTCTTTGTGAAAGGGTGTCTCCAGCAAGAGCTTCGGTTCTTGATCTTCAAGCAGGGGCAAGGCGTACACAGCCCTACCGCCCGTAGAGACGCCTAGAGAGATGAAGACGATAAGGCGTCCATCTTGGGACCAGCTCTCGGGATATTTGTTGTCCTCAGATTCGAACAGGACTTCTTCCTCACCGCCGCCCACGGTCTTTTGGAAGAGGTCCGCCGGGCCATTTCGATTGGAACTGAAGACAAGCTGGCGGCCGTTGGGGGACCAGATCATATCGCCTTCGAGCGAAGGAGCAAATGTGAACCGGGAAAGGATGCCGCTGTCAAGTTCGAGCAGCCAGATGTCGCGATCTCCCGTCCCGGGGACATCCACGGCCACGCGCTTTTCATCCGGGGAGAGAACAATTTGCCGGTACGGTCCGGATTCACCCACTGACCTTAGCTGTTTGCCCCCTCGGTCAAACCAGACAAGCCTGCTGTTGGCTGTGCCGCCACTGTGGTAGACCAAAACTCCGTTTTCTGAGACGGAGAAAGTCATGAAACTAAGAAATACGGATCGCCCTACCTGTTCGACGATGGGAAATGGCTCGGCTGTAATCTGCAAGTTCTTCACGTCAAACGGTTGGGCCATCAGTGTCTGTTCCCGCCCGAAGAGCAGATAACCAGGTGGGGCGTACACCACGTTAGAATCGGCCCCCAAAAGAAATTTGCTTTCTTCGGAGTCAAGAGATCCAATGTAAATCCCGCTTTGCTCCTGTTGTTGGCTTTGAGCCAGATACAGAAAGTGGCGACCATCCGGCAAGAAGTAGGGGTATCGATGAGCAATTTCCTGGCGTGACTGATCCAGTG
>JALLOL010000285.1 GCA_027717875.1 Acidobacteria bacterium AH-259-L09
TGAGGGAAGCGCTACAAAAGTCGGCGGAGATTGCCGAAGCCTTGGAAAAAGCACACCAGAGAGGGATCATTCACCGCGATTTAAAACCCTCCAACATCATGGTGACGCTGGAAGGACACGTCAAAGTGATGGACTTTGGCCTGGCCAAGCAGCTGGTGCCCGCTGAAGCTGGGGGGAGTCAAGAGCAGACTATCACGGCCAGTCTCACCAAAACGGGTGCCACGTTAGGGACACTGGCTTATATGTCTCCTGAGCAGTTACGAGGGAAAGATGTTGATACACGGTCTGATATCTTCTCCTTTGGAGTGACCCTCTATGAAATGCTCACGGGTGTTCATCCTTTCAAAAAACCTGAGCCGCTGGATACCGCAACCAGCATCCTCAAAGAAGATCCTGAGCCGATCACGGCCCTGCGGGCAGGTGTGGCGATGGAGCTGGAGTGGATTGTCGGCAAAGCTTTGGCCAAGGACCTGGAGGATCGCTACCAGCGCGCCGAAGACATGCTGGTTGACCTGCGCTCCCTGGGTAAGAAGCTGGCGTCGGGGAAATCCACAATTCTTCAAAGTGGCGTCACCGCCAAGCCACCCGGCGTTGGGATGCAGCAATCACTGTCGTCCGCTGAGGGAGCCACGAAGAGGCTGGAGCATCTCAATCGTTCTCTGCGAGTGGTTTTGCTTGCGACGGCGGTGCTTCTGATCGTGGCGCTCGGGATCATCGTCACATTGTGGCTGCGCGCGCCGGAACCCATTCGGGAATTGTCCTTGCGCAGATTCGGCTTTGTGCCCAACGAGGGGGTGGGAAGAATAGTCGTCTCTCCGGACGGGCGGCACATCGCCTACATAGCAGGCACGGGCTTTCAGTCGACGCTGTGGATCCAAGACCTGGATCGAGAAGAACCGCGCCAAATCGTCGGAGATCCTGGATATAAGGTCGGGCTTTTCTGGTCGCCGCACAGTGATTTCATTGGCTTCCGTGTCGGCGGGGAGTTGAAGAAGGTTTCTGTTCATGGCGGTCCTCCCACCACAATTTGTCAACTGCCCGGCGTCGCGTGGGAACTGTCGAGCAGTTGGAGCCCGGACGGCAACTCGATCGTCTTCAGTTCGGGCCAACCGCCAAGACTCTTCGAAGTTTCGGCTCTGGGTGGAAGTCCTAAGCTCTTGTTGGAGCTGGAAGAGTCCGAAACAGGGCACGGTTTTCTGCAGCCACATTTCTTGCCACACCAAGGCGGCAGCCGGGGTCTCCTGTTTTGCCACCGGGATCCGCAGAGGCGAACCCAGATCGTCGTGCAAGACCTGGAGACCGGACGGCGAGAGTTGTTAGCCACCGGAGCCCGGCCTGTTTATTCACCCACGGGCCACATCGTCTATGAAAAAAACGGCGGGAACCTGTGGGCACTGCCATTTTCGCTCGAGACTCTGACGGCCGCTGGAGAACCGTTTCCCATCCAGGAAAATGCCTCCTCTCCCAGTGTTGCGCGCGACGGCACTCTGGCTTACCGGGGCCCGGGCAGGGGCGGCCTGATGCAGTTAGTCTTTCGCGATCGGAGTGGGAGAAAGCTCGCCGAGATCGGCCAACCCCAGGAGGTTATTTAACACCCGGTTCTATCTCCTGATGGCAGCCAGGTGGCGGTTGGGGCTGTGGAAGACGGTAACGAGGATATTTGGATCCATGAGGTCGCCCGTGCTCTCAAGAGGCGCCTTACCTTCCATCCCGCACGCGAACAGCGACCGGTCTGGTCTCCTGAAGGCGATAAGATCACTTTCGCATCCAACCGCAAGGGGGAGCACGACATCTTTACCAAGCCGGCAGATGGGACTGGCGAAGCCGCTGAATTGCTGGCTACGCCATTAGACGAGTACAGTTACGACTGGTCGTCCGATGGGAAGTTCTTGATCTATGACAAAGTCGGCGACGAGGGGGGGATGAACATCTGGTATCTGCGTCCGAAAGAGGACGATAGCGGATACGAAGAAGTGTCCTTCGTCAAGACGCCTTTTGATGAGCTTTCTCTCGACCTCTCGCCGGATGGCCGGTTTCTCGCCTATGAATCAAACGAATCGGGCGAATACGAAGTCTATGTCATGCCCTTTCCAGAGGGCGGTGGCAAGTGGCAGGTGTCGACGAAGGGTGGGAGGCAACCTCGGTGGCGAAAAGACGGCAAAGAGCTCTTTTACGGACAAGGGGACACGCTAGTGGCGGTTTCCGTCACCACGACTCCAACCTTTTCCGTCGGTGCGACCAAGCCGCTCTTTGAGGCCAAGGGCATTTTCGATCTGCGAGGCCACCAATATGACGTTTCCGCCGATGGCCAGCGATTTGTCATGGTCGAAAGGTTAGAACAGGCCTCTAGCTCAGTCATCCGCGTGGTTCAGAACTGGTTCGAGGAGTTCCGCGAGCGGCAAAACTGAAGCATGATCGGCCAAGCGGTTCCCCTCTCTACTCCAACCTGAAGTAACTCAATCAGTCGCAGATAGGCAAAGCTAGCCAGACTAGGCGTCGTGCCGACGCTGCCAGACTTTGGGATCTCGGCGACCGTGAAAGACGCCCAAGACAGCGATCTCCTCCTCGCCTATAACATAAAAGACAGCGTAGGGAAATCGGCTAAGGAGCGCGCGGCGCAATTGGCCGTAGACCTTTGGATGCGAGAAGCGGTTGCGCCGAATTCGCGCGAGGCAAGCATCCAGGGCCCGCCGAAATTCCTGAGCAAGACCCCCGCCTTGCTCCCTATACCACATGTAAACCTCTCGTATGTCCGCCTCAGCGGCAGGTGTGAGGCGAAGCTTCAAGACTCTTCGTCCAGTGAATCACGAACCTCCTCCCAGGTCTTACCTTCTTTGGGATTCACTTGGTAGTCCGCGAGCCGACGGTCCAGTTCCTGCTTCTGAGTCTCAGTAACAGGCAGAGATTCGGGATGCGCAGCGATGCTGTCCCAAATGTCTTCAACAATTTGGATGCGTTCCGCCACACTCAGCTTGAGGATTTTTTTTATATCCACGGACGTCATATCAAGAAAGATATCGCCTTTGAAGCCCTTGAAGCAATACTTTCCGTACGCTTCAATCGTTGGGCCCTGTTTAGAGTACTGTCACGGTATGCTAAACAGGGCCCTTACGTATCACACTCTTTCCAGGTCTGTTATCCAGTTCTTCGCAGTTTATCACTCGCGAACGTTATGAAACATGGGCAGCTGCAAAATCTTGATGGTGCTTACGGGAGGTTAGCACAAGGGGAGAAAAGGAGTCTCGACCTTTATCAAAAACCTGCGTTAGTGGAGCCTGATCCTGTTGTCTGCCCACTTCACTTGGACGACCTGGCCACAACAAACGGTTACGATACCCACTAAATCTGTGGTCGGCAGTGTCACCAGAGACCCTTTACGAATCTTGCCCGCCATCCTCTCTTTCTTCGCTGGTAACACTGC
>JALLOL010000286.1 GCA_027717875.1 Acidobacteria bacterium AH-259-L09
TGGTAGGTATTTGGATCGCATGAGACTGGATTCGTAAACTGCACCATGATCCAACAGGAGGACTTTTGATGCCGCTTTACATGTGCCGCTGGGAGAACGGGGACGTTTCCTTCGTTTGGGCTGTAAAAAAGGATGCTGCCATAGAGGCATTGGACGAAGTAGCTAACGCCGAAGGATATCCGATCATTCCCATCCACGATTTTATGGTTCACTTCCATCTTACTGACGATGGCGAACTTCAGTTCGAAGGGTTCGACGTGAGTGAGACCCGACTCTAAGCGCATTCTCCCACGTTCCTGATTTCGAGCCTCGTCGCGCTCATCACTTTTCCTTTTTACCTAAATTACCTTGTAAATCCAAATAGAATGGCCTATAAACTTCTACGTGAAGCCCTTTCCCTGCCCTGGCGAAAAGGGGCCGATCTTGCCCCTGTCTCCCGGCGCTCGCCTCGGCTTTTATGAAGTCACCGCCCTGATTGGGTCTGGTGGAGTGGACGAAGTGTATCGGGCCTGTCTTGGACAGATACGACCATGAAACTCCCTGCTAAAGGATTTGTTCTCCTCTTGATGGGTGCCACGGTCAGCCTTTCTCTCGGCGCTCGCAACGAACCTCTCTGGTCCGCGGCGCGGGACGGGAAACTCGAGGATGTCCGGGACGCACTTGCGGCGGGTGCCAAGGTCGACGCCAAGGGGGAAGGGGGAGCCACGGCCTTGTTCTACGCCGCTCAGTATGGCCATGCCGAGGTCGTTGAGTTCCTGGCCGGGCGGGGAGCGGACGTTAACGTCGCGGCGGTGATCGACATAGGGGATCGCTCGTACCGGGTGACAGCACTCGGTGCTGCCGCGCTGGGCGGGTATGCTGACGTCGTGCGCGCCCTACTGAAACATGGCGCTGATCCACCAGAGTATATGGTCATCTCGGATGGACTCTCTCGTTCCTCCGTCCTAGAACTTCAACGGAGCGGCAGAGACATCACCGGCGCTTTGCGTGACTGGGAAGTCATTACCTCGATCTTGCGGACGCCGGAGGTCGAGGCCATCACACACGAGATTGTGCTGCAGGATGCCCAGGGGGTGTACCGAAGTCACGACGGGCAGCGGTACGAGGTACGGGTGCAGGATCGGACCCTAAGGCTGGCCGCGGCTGACGGATCGGTCGTCAGACTTCAGTCAGTCGGTGGCAATAGGTTCGCGCAGCGTGGCCAGCTCGATCCGGAGCCCCCACAGGTCGTGGAGCGCCGGGAGATCGCAGACCAGCGTGTCACGATGCTCAGGCGGTGGCTCCAGCGTGTGCCTCCTGAGGAACGAGAGAAGCTGCTGCAGCAGTACCTGGAGCACGGAGGGGTCTGGCTGGATTTCATCATCGGTGAAGGTCAGGTTCTAGGGTTCAATTTTCGCGACGGCGGACCCCGGTACCTCGGAGGCCCGCCGCTGCTGTTTCGCAAGCTGGACACCCGACCCGCGGAGTGGCCGTCGGTCGAGCGCGGCATCACGTCGACAAGTCCGGTGGTTCGGCCGATGAACTGGCCGTCCTTTCGTGGTCCACACGCGTCAGGCGTGGCCGACCGGCAATTTCCGCCTACTTCGTGGGACGCCGAACAATCCATCAACATTCGGTGGAAGACGCCGATCCCGGGTCTTGGCAATTCCTCCCCAATCATCTGGGGAGACAAGATCTTCATCACGACCGCGATCAGCTCCCAGGCCAATCCGGTGTTTCGTCCCGGAAATATGGGCGACACGGCCCCCGCAGGCGATCAATCTGAGCATGTCTGGAAGCTCTATTGCATAGACAGGCTGACTGGCAAGATTCTGTGGGAACGAACGGCGTACAAAGGCAACCCGAGAGCCGGGCGCCATCTCAAGTCGACCTTCGCCAATCCGACCCCAGTGACCGACGGTCAGCATGTGGTTGCCTTCTTCGGCCCAGAAGGCCTGTACTGCTACGACATGGAGGGCACCCTCATCTGGCAGAAGGACTTCGGCATTGTTGGCATGCCGCTCTGGGGATTCGCCAGCTCGCCTATCATTTATCGGGACATGGTGATCGTGCAGTGCGATACCGTTGCCTCGACGAACCCCGCAGTGGGTCAGCTTTCGCCGGCAAGGGAAGAACGACTGCGGGGACAGCGCGTCTCCTCGAGCTTCATTGGAGCGTTTAACCTTGCCGATGGATCGGAACGCTGGCGAACGACGCGCGATGAGCCCGGTGCCTCCTTTGGCACGCCAACCGTCGTTGAGGCGCGCGGCCGTGTCCAGCTCATCGCGAATGGTGGCGCGCGGATCCGCGCCTACGATCCGATGACGGGCAAAGAACTCTGGTCGCTCGCGGCGAGGACTCGGAACGTGACGCCGACGCCAATCGTGGCCCACGATCTGATCTTCGTGACGAGTGGCTTCCGTCCGATCCAGCCGATCTATGCGATCCGTCCGAACGCCGCCGGCGACATCACTCTTGAGGAGGGGGAAGACGCCAACGAGTTCATTGCTTGGAGCAGGAGCCGTGGCGGCTCGTATACACCGACGCCCATCGTCTACGGTGAGTACCTCTACGCCGTGAACGTTAGCGGTATTCTCGCGTGCTACGAAGCCAAGACAGGCAAACGCATGTACCGCGCAAGACTCCGCCACATGGGTGGGGGAATCAGCAGCTCCCCGGTGGCGGCCGACGGGCGACTCTACTTCTCGAGCGAGGATGGTGACGTATTTGTGGTCAAGGCCGGACCCGAGTTCGAGTTGCTCTCCACAAACTCGATGGGCGAAGTGATCATGGCCACCCCGGCCATTTCCGGTAACATGATGTTCATTCGGACGCTGCATCATCTGGTCGCTATCGGCTAACGGGTGCTTCCGCAATCGACTGTTGGTGGCCTAACAGTAGATCACACGGATGGTATTGTTTGAGACTCAATTCCAGGCAATCAGTTCTACTGTCGACAGGGTCCAGGATCCAGGAGCAATAGAGATTCTCAGCTGCCCAAATAGGAGTTGTCGGCTTATCGGAAACTGAGAACACTGAGGTGACCCTGTAGGCGAGCAATACCTCCGGGCCGGCCCCCGGCATGCCTGTGGGGCCATGGAAGTTAAAGAGGCATCTGCGCCATAAGGTTTTCTCGGCGCGAACCGGTACCTACTCGGGAGATGGCTGATCCCAGGCCTACGCGATGGCCCGAGCGCGTCCTGCGACTCAGGGGTTCCGACTGTAAGTGCCTCGAAGTTGAGACCCAAGGCCTGGAACGCCGGTCCCATCCCGAAGACCACTACCGTCAGAACCAGGAAATAGCGCTAAGGGGATCTGTTTCCGGTTGATGGTGCGAAGGGCTGTTTCTCGACAGTTATTCGAGGGCCCTGTCAGTTTCCGATAAGGGCGTTTTACGTCCAAGTGGCAAAGGGTGGCTTCCGACGGGCGAGTTCAACATGT
>JALLOL010000287.1 GCA_027717875.1 Acidobacteria bacterium AH-259-L09
ATGAAGCAAGGAGCTCTCGGATGAGCAACAGACGACAGACAACAGACAACACACCAACAGACAGCTGACGCCGTTCCAAGTTCCAAGCCAAGTTGGAGATTTTAACTTGGAACCTGAAAGCAGCGCAGACCGTAGACCACAGATAGCCGACTGCAGCGCGCGAGGGACTGAACTGGTTAGGCGGTTCGGCAACATGAGGTTGGGAATATTATACAGGAGAATATTATACAGGGGTCAGGAGCCGGTCATGGTAGGGGCGCGCCGGTGGCTCGCCCGAGCCGCGCATGCAGCAGCGAGAACAGTTCGGGCGAGCCACCGGCTCGCCCCTACTTTGACACCTAAATAGCTCAACAACTCACGACTAGAAATTCACCGCCTGTGATATGAGCTCGGATTCTCTAACTTTACGGCAAAGCTTAGAATTACGTACGAGGGCGGTTGCCAGGTCAGTGTGCAAAGCATGGCCGGCTTTGTAGGCCTTAATGTGACCAATGAGCGGATAACCACAGAGCGAGATGTCACCGATCAGGTCCAGCACTTTATGGCGGACAAACTCGTCGGGGGATCTCAATCCCCCATTCATGATCCCCGTCTCGCTCAAAACAACCGCATTGTCGAACGATCCGCCTCGGATCAAACCTTTCTCCAGCATTTGCTCCACTTCGGCATAGAAACCGAAGGTTCGCGCAAAAGCGATCTCTGCCGTATAAATCTCAGGTGTGATCTCCAGATTCAGAACCTGATGGCCAATAGCCGGATGGGTAAAATCGATCTCATACGAGATTTGGAAAGTGGAGGAAGGCTCGATTGAAATAAATTTCTCTCCTTCTTCCAAACGGATGGGTTCCTTGACTTTTAGGAAAGTTCGTTCTTCGTTTTGTTTCTGAACTCCTGCCTTCTTCACCATCTCCACGAAGAGGAGTGCGGACCCATCTAAGATCGGGACCTCCAGTGAATCGATGTCGATGTAGAGGTTGTCAAGGCCCAGACCGTAGAATGCAGACAGCAGATGCTCGACCGTAGAGAGCATCACTCCCTTCTTCATTAAAGTCGTAGCCAGGACAACCCGGGAAACCCGTTTGCGTACTGCCTCTATTTCGAAGTTTTGCAAATCGACCCGCCGGAAAACGATCCCTGTGTCCTCTGATGCCGGCCTCAACTCGAGCGATACCTGGCAACCCGTATGAAGACCGATCCCGGAAACTCTAACCGGCTTTTTGATTGTTCTCTGCATGTTAGTGCGCTTGAAAGACTATTTTAACTCCCAAACATGTCAAAAAAGCCCAAACAGAGCCGCAGCCGTCAAGGAGCGGTGGGAAACTCCATAGCCTGCTTTGCCCCGCCGCTCCCTCACACTCGCGGCACCGTCAGTGATTAAAGACCGCGCCGCTTTTACAAGCAAGGAGTGCACCAAAGATCGAAAAACACAAGAGATCAACAAGTTACAGAAAGATTGTGGTCGTCGATCGTTACCCCCATGCCACACTCGTGTTGTATCGACGATACAGTTCCCGGGTGAGTTGTGCGTCCTGAGTCTTGAGCTGGTGAGCTATTGCGCTACTGACGTGTTGAGCTTTTGTCTGCGGTCTGTGGTCAGCTGGTCAGCGGCGGTTCCATTGCTCTATTGCTCCGGCGCGCAGCGCCCCGCCGCTCACTTCTCCGGCTTGGGCTCTAGGAAGTATCCAGGGGGGATGTCGACATTATAGGCGATCTCTTCCACGAAAACCTGTTGCAAAATCTTTTCATCGACGTAGATATCGCTCCGCAGGGCGGTGTGAACACCCTGGATGGTATGCCAGTTGTACCATTCGACTCGTTGTTGTTGGCGAATCCCCAGTTTGTTGACAATGTGAGTCTCTAATTGTGAGGGCAGGTGACTTTGGAGGTCAAAGTAAATCACGACTGAAGTATTGGTGGTATCCAGAAATTCGACAGCCTCATATTCGCCCGCACCGGCAATGTCATCTGGTCCGTGGTAAAAGAGACCCATCCCCTCTTCATCCACACGCTGCCTGAGAATAACGTTGATGTCCCGCTTCACATCTTTTTTGAATTCCTGTATCGCTTCCTCAGGTATCTCCTCCACGGAGTCCTTTCCCTCCAGTGTCCATCCTTTCTCAATCTCCAGATTGTGGATGTGAACTTGCTGCCGTTTCCCCTCCCCCAACTGCCATCGCGATTTAATGGGCTCGAAGACCGTCCAATCCAAAAAGCGAGCGAAGCCCTTGCGGCCGCGCCGATCAAAGAAAAAATATCGCCCGCTGCTATGGCTGTTTTCGACCTCGAGGTATTTCTTTCCTCCCATCGCCTCAATAGCCGCCGCAATGACTTCGCGTGCCTTTGAGTTCTGCTCGGCGGCGGCAGGAACGGAGGAGAAAAAGAAGAAAGTTGATAGGACGAGTACTAATCGTGTTCTGACGGCTGACGGCCGATTGGGTTCCAAGTTCCGAGTTCCGGGCTCCAGGCTTATAGCTAATAGCCGGTGTCTCGACATTGATCGTTTATTGATAACGGATGACCAGCTCATAATGATGTGCAAATCCAGTATACGCCAAGAATTATACTCGCTCCACCCAGGACCACCTAAGTGCCTCGTGAGCTCTGAGTCGCAACATTTAATTTATCGGTTTCTGGGGTTCTGAGTTCCCGGTTCTGAGTTCTGAGCTATTGAGCCTTTTGAGTTGTGAACTGGTCAGTTCTGAGTTTTGAGTTGTGAGTTCTGAGTTTTGAGTTCTGAGTTTGTCAGTTGTCAGTTGTCAGCTGGTCCTCAGCTCCCAATGTACTTGGCATAAACGGCTCGGGCTTCGGAGAAGTCGTCGGTTCCTGTAATGATGGAACGTCCATCGGTAAATAGGGCAATCTCGTACCCGTCAACCTGGATTCTCATCATGTACTCATTGAAGTCAACCTGGGCACTCTTCTCTAAGCGTTTGCGCAGTTGTTGGAAATCAAGCTGGGTACTGTGCTGAGGGGAAACTTGGACGGCGTTGCGTCCGCATAGGCGTGTAAGGCGTGCTTTTTCCTCTCCTTCCAGAAAGCGAAATTGATGCTGACCACAACAAAGGCACTGCTCACTGCGCGCGCTCCTGGCTGCAATCGTTCGCCAGGTCCCGGTCCAGACATCAACTTGTAGGATCTCTGCACGAGCAGCTTCGCCAACTAGAATTTTTATCGCCTGGGTGACCTGATAGGCCGCGACGATATGGACGATGGGAGCCAGGATTCCGGCTGTATCGCAAGTCTCTGTAGTTCCTATCTCAGGAGGTTGCTCAAACAAGCACTGAAGACAAGCTGTCAGCTTCGGCTGAAAGGCAAAGGCTACTCCATAACTGCCCACGCAAGCCCCATAGACCCAAGGCATTCCCCGCTTGACACAGAAAT
>JALLOL010000288.1 GCA_027717875.1 Acidobacteria bacterium AH-259-L09
CTCGCACCAGAAGACTTTATCCTTGTCGCAGATAAGATAGTTCGGCGTCGAGTCGACGCTTCCCAAGAACTTGCAAACACCGAGTGAGTCGGGCTTTTTGGGAAACACGGCCACGGAAATCAAACGGTGGGAGTAATGGTCGACGACCATGGCGACCCACCAGCAAAACGGCCACGATTGGGGCAGGGCGAAGGGCAGCCAGGGGGCCCATAATCCCGAGACCGTCGTCACGGTCGTCAGATCCAGGTGCCATACATGGTTGGGGCCTTTGGCGGTAACCACTCGGCCTGTGGAAACCTCCGCCTGCTTTGCCACGGGACAAGGAGGCTCCTTCAACATGCGTCCCACCGTGGTCGCGCTCAGGTGCAAGCCGGCGCGAGCCAACGAGATAACGTTTAGCACGGCGGACTTGACGTGAGATGGCCAGTTTTTGGGAAGTGAGATTGTCGGAGGCTTCTGAGTAAGCATCGTGCTCTCTGGTGTGTTCATACGAACTCCCTAGGGAGAGACACGATAACATTCAAATTATCAATGGGTTAATCCTGGTCGAGTTCACGACAAAAATCGCTGGACCAGCACACCCAAGCTCATGTCCGTGGCGTATAAGATAAATCAAATTCACGAGAGACATATGGGTAAGGGGGTTCGCAGGTTGGACACTTTTTACAGGATTTTGTGATCAATCGAGTTCCTTGATGTAGATATTGGCGAACTGGATTGCATCGCCGTGATGCTGCAGTGCGATGGGTCCGCGTTGGGGGATGCCGGGAAGTTGTGCTTCACGAATCACGGTTTTCCCATTCAATAGCACCGTTAGCCGGTCATCAATCATGGTGATCTCAAAACGGTTCCACTCGCCAATCGGGTTGTCGGCTTTCAAAATGGGGGTAACTGCTCTACGCACTTCGGGAGACATGTTCTTGTCCGTGCGGTAGCCGTAAATCTCACCCGAGCCTATGGGCCAATTCCAAATATTGATCTGAGCTTTTGACGTACCCCTAAGATAGATCCCACTATCCCCGGCATCGCGCACAGTAAGGCTCAGCCGAGAGCCGTCTGGTCCTGCTGCGTAGGAGCCGTCCGGTAAAACGTTGGGCACATCGTCATCCCGGGGTTCCGCCGGCTGGCGCCAATCGACAATTAAGATAAAATTTCCAAACTCTTTTTCCGTCCACAGGTTTCGATCCTGGCCCTCGGCTTCACTCTGACCGTCATAATCGAGAATCCAGTCTTTGGCACGCCAGTGGCCTTCGTTGCCCGGAACGTGTTTCCAACCCCGAAGATCCAGACCATTATAAAGGGAATAGAAACCCTCATCTTTCTTCCCCACCACTTCGGGTGGAGGCTCCTCGCCGGGAAGTTCTTTAATGCGGATGTTGCGGAAGTGAATTTCGCTGCCTTCAGATTCAAGACAGATATATCCTTTGCGCGGGCTCGCGTTCACTCCCCGGGTCACCACCTTGCCGTTGACTGCAAGCGAGATCATTCCATCGTGGGACTCAACCCGGTAGTGATTCCATTGTCCGGCGGGTCGATTGCGCTTCTCGATTGGAAGCGCCCGCATTCTACCTCTGGGATGCGGCTTAATGGGGGTCATGGTTGCACCGTGGATGGCGAAGACATCGCCGTGATTGCCATCCATGATTTGCACTTCGACCGATCGGGTAAACGGTTTTCCACGGGCGGTTATTGCATCGGAATGGAGGAACAAACCGGCATTGCCACCCTCCTTAAGATGCCGCCACTCCAGTTCCAGGATGAAGTTTTGGTATTGTTTGGTGGTTCGAAGAACGCCGGTGGGGAGACCAGTGCAGATAATCATCCCAGCCCGGACAGTCCAGGTTTCCGGGGCGCAGTTGACGTTGACCCAGCCATCCAGATTTTTCCCATTAAAGAGAGGGACGAACCCTTCAGGCGAAACGCTGCTGCTCTTCAGGTCCAATTGGGATAGATTGAAAGCAGCGCTCACTGTAAGAAGCACCAAACAAGCACGTTTCATTAGACTTCTTCCTTTATCTCCAACGGGTTATTGACTCAACCCAGTAGGGGGGACACCGGCGGCTCACCCCTACTGTTCTTGCTGCATGGGCGGCTCGGGCGAGCCATATTCTTACACCGGCATTTCAATCCGCTCATTCGAATTCCACAACTCTTTCCAGGTTACTCGTTCACGGCGATAGGCTGCCGTGCGTCCAAGAATAGAGGTGAATGTGCTGGTGGTGACGTACTCGGAATTATTCAGATAAGGACCTTCTGCATAAATACTGTCCGCGAACTGCCGCATTTCTTCTTCTGAGGCTTTCCTAACATCACCGTGTCCAGCCAGCTCCTTATCCTTTGTGCGCAATCCACTGGATGAATCGTAGGAACCTTCGGAGCCAACAATTCGGCTTTCCTGGCCATGATACCCGCTTGGAATTTGTGTTCCCGTGTGAGAAAGGTGAAAGCCATTGGGATATTCATAAAGAACGTTGATATGGTCGTAAATATCCCCGACATCGGTACGAACATCGCGTCCTCCTTTGCCGAAGGCACTGACGGGAAGCATCCCTGTAAACCAGTTGAAGATATCCAGATTGTGAATGTGCATCTCTACAATGAAGTCGCCTGAGGCCCACAGGTAATAAAGCCAGTGTCTGATTTGATGATCCCGCTCTGTAAAATAATCGGGACGTTGGCGCCGCCACAAATCTTTTCCCATGCGCTGCGAATGACCGACGAGTGGCCGACCAATTGCACCTTGGTGGATGAGTCTGGCGATTTTTTGTCTTCCGGCTTGGTAACGGGATTGTAAACCGGCGACGACTGTCAGTTTCTTACCAGCCGCACGCTGACCCACTTCCAAAAATTTTCGGCATCCCCAGGCATCCACCGCAATAGGTTTTTCCGCAAACACATGTTTGCCGGCTTTAACCGAGTCTTCAAAGTGCATGGGTCTAAAATAGGGTGGAGTCGTGAGTAGCACAGCATCGACATCCTTAAGTGCCAGCACTTCTTTGTATGCATCAAGGCCGAAAAAACAGCGCGGGTGCTCAATCCCAAACAAGTTGGCGGGTTTTTTCATTTGAAAATCGAAATAATCCGCCAGAGCGACAATCTGAGCCTTATCGGTCTTGACCAAATTTTGTCCATCGCGGACTCCACGCCCCCCAGTACCAATGATCCCGACATTGATTTTGGAATTCGCTCTAGAGCCGAAAACGTGTTGTGGCTGCAAGAGTGAAATAGTGGAGATGGCCGCAGCCGCTGTTGATGTTTTCTTTAGAAATTTTCGGCGCGATACTCCTTTGACGTTTGCGTCTTTCATAATACCCTCCCCTGCGATAGTTTCGAAGACCGGCTCCGGTTTAACAACGAGTCGATCTGGCGC
>JALLOL010000289.1 GCA_027717875.1 Acidobacteria bacterium AH-259-L09
GCAGCTCACTGCTCTGGCGGGCATCCCAAACGCCTGCAATCGTTGTCATACTGACCAATCGGCCGAGTGGGCAGCGACGGCAGTAGGCCGTTGGTATGGTTCCCCTTTGAAACGGCGCACCGGGCAGCGGGCGCGGGTGATGACGCGTGTGCGGGAGGATGATCCGTCGGCGGTTCCGGAACTGGCAAAGTTAGCGCTGGATGATCCCTCCGCAGCCTGGCGGGCGGTTGCAGCAGGTTTGCTTGGGCGATGGATCCATCTGCCGCAGGCCCGAAACGCCATCGTTCACCTGCTCAAAGACGTTGATCCTCTGGTGCGTGCCATGGCTGTTAGTGCATTGGAAGCTGCTTGGTCCCATTGCCTGGTATATCGGAGATCAGGACATCCGCAGAGGTGCTTCCCCAGCCAAGGACGAAGGGGTCGCCAAAGCTGGGATGATCCTGGGCATTATCAGCACCGTCTTACTGGCTCTTGCTATTTTATGGATCGTCTTCTTAGGAGGGCTAGCCTGGCTAGCCCTGCCCTTTACCCATAAATTAAGACTGGACAAATAGTTTCATGTCGTTCAAACTGAGCGGCATGGAAATACAGAATCAGATCAAGCGCACATTGTCGGAGCCTGAAAGCATAGAGTATGTGAGTCGGTTGCTGGAGGAAAGAGATTTCTTCTCGCGAAACCAGTTGGCCGCTTTTTTGTGCGACCAGTTTGGATTGCATGATCCCGGCGGGCGGCCACAGACCGCCGGTTGCCTCAAGGCCTTGCGGGAGCTGGAAGCGAAGGGGTGTTTCCGGCTGCCGCCTCCCCGGAGCCAGAAAGGCGCTTCTGGTCCACGACGCTTGGCGGGTCCGGTGGAGGAGCCGGCCGAGGTGCCTGAGCAGGCGGGTGAGGTGCGGAACTTGGAACTGCTCCTGGTGTGTGAGGAAGAGCAGATGCGGATCTGGAATGAGTTGATGATCCGGGAACATCCGCAAGGGGCCGGGCCGTTGGTGGGCCGGCAGTTGCGCTATCTGGTGGGCTCCGAGCACGGCTGGCTGGGAGCGCTGGGCCTCGCCGCCGCGGCGCTGCAACTGTGGGACCGAGACCGCTGGATCGGTTGGAACGCGGAGCAAAGACGAGCCCATCTGCACGGCATCGTGTGCCTGAGCCGTTTTCTGATCCGGCCCAGCGTGGCCTGTCACAACCTGGCGTCGCGGCTGCTCAGCCTGGCTCTGGAGCGGCTGCCGAGAGACTTCGAGCAGCGCTACGGATACCGTCCGTGGTTGGTGGAAAGTTTCGTGGACACGACCCGCTTTTCGGGTGCATCCTATCGGGCAGCGAACTGGACCCGGGTCGGTCGAACTCAGGGTCGGGGGCGACAGGATCGTTTCACCGAGCGCAAGGAGACGATCAAGGACATCTATGTGTATCCGCTCGAGAAGGAGTTCCGCGCCCGCCTGGGGTTGCCCGAGGGTGCCGGGTTGGGGCCCCTGGGTCCGGCCGAAGGGGTGGACGGAGAGAATTGGGCGGAGCAGGAGTTCGGCGAGGCGCCGCTGGGGGACGCGCGGCGGAGCCGACGATTGGTGACGGTGGCGCAAGCCAAGGCGCAGGAACCGGGTCGCGCCTTTAGCGGGGTGGCCCAGGGGGATTGGCCGGCGGTGAAGGCTTACTATCGATTGATCGACCACCTGGACGAGGAGGCGGTGAGCATGCCCCATATTCTGCGACCTCACCGGGAACAGACGGTGCGGCGCATGCAGGGGCAGCGCACGGTGTTGTGCATCTCGGACGGCAGCGATCTGAACTATACCAGCCTGGCTCAGTGTGAAGGTCTGGGAGTGATCGGGAGCAACCAGACCGGCGCGAAGACGCGGGGATTGCACCTGCACTCGACCTTGGCCGTGGCCCCGAACGGACTGCCTCTGGGGGTCTTGCGCGCCGAGTGCTGGGCCCCCCAGTTGAAATCGCCGCAAGAGGAGCGGCCGAGTTGGGCCATCCCAATCGAGGAAAAAAAAGAGAGCTTCTGCTGGATTGAAGGTCTGCGCGACCTGATGGATCTGGCTCCGCAAATGCCCCAGACGCGACTGATCAACGTCTGCGACCGGGAAGCGGATTTCTTCGAGCTGTTCGACGAGCAGCGCCGTAACCCGAGTGTCGATTTGCTGGTGCGGGCCCAACATAGCCGCAAGCTCCTGGGAGAGGACTTGACCCTGTTTGAAAGCGTCCGAGAGGCGCCCGTGCAGACCCAGGTCCGCATCCAGGTGCCGCGCCAGAGCGCCCGGCCCAAGCTCAGCAAGCGCAAGGCTCGCCCCAAAAGACCCCGCCGCCGGGCCCACCTCTCGGTGCGCTATGAACGGATGCAAATTCGTCCTCCCTAATATCACAAAGATAAAGACCCCATTGAGATCTGGGTGATTCATGCACAGGAGGAATCGCCGTCTGCGGGGGCCGAAGCCATCGAGTGGTTCCTTCTGAGCACCGTAGACATCGCTTCGCCCGAAGACGCCGTTCAATGCCTGCGCTGGTATTGCCTGCGTTGGCGCATCGAAGACTGGCATCGAGTGCTCAAGTCCGGCTGCCGCATCGAAGAGATCGGCCACCAAAGCGCGGAGCGCATCTGTAGGGCAATTGCCATTAACCTGGTGATCGCCTGGCGGATCATGCTGATGACTCTCCTGGGGAGAGAGGCCCCGGAACTGCCCGCGGAGGTACTCTTCTCGGATCTCGAACTGCAAGTCCTGCGGGCCTACGCGAAAAAAAAACGTCTGAAGCGGCTCTCGACCGTGGGTGAGGCAGTGCGCCTGGTGGCGCGCATCGGAGGATACCTGGGACGCGCCAAGGATGCGCCCCCGGGTCATGAGTTGATGTGGCAAGGTTACTCACAACTCCAGCTGATGTGTGAAGGCTTCGCACTCAGAGATTCAGGAGATGCATGAATTTGTCCCGCATATCTTTATGGGTAAAGGGCAGGGCTAGCCTTCCTGGGAGCTATCTTGGAGGGGGCAAGGGGCTGAGATCGTTTCCGCTTCCCCCAGTATTTTTCCGAGGCTCCATGTGGCTTGTGACAGGTCTTGCGGTGCTTGCCCTTTGGTCCCTTCTAAGCGTCTGGGTCCCTCCCGAAAACCCGCAGTTCGCGATTTGCTTCTCGCGCCGTGTGCTTCATTTTCCCTGCCCAGGTTGCGGTTTGACCCGAGCCTTCGCTCATTTAGCAAAGGGAGAATGGCTGGCCGCCTTTAGACTCCATCCACTCGCACCTTTTCTCGCCCCGGAAGGGGCTTTTCTTTGGGCCGCCTGGGGCCTAATGCTGACCGGCCATCTTCGACCCCCAACCATCACCTGGGTGAATCGCTGGTTAAGTGTTCATCTAG
>JALLOL010000029.1 GCA_027717875.1 Acidobacteria bacterium AH-259-L09
TGACCCACCTACAAGAACGAATCGATAAGGTGCCTGACGACCGAATGGTGGTCGTCCACTGTGCAAGCGGCTACCGCTCCTCAATCGCCGCCAGCCTCTTGGAGCAGAACAAAGTGAAGGATAGTGCCGATCTGGTTGGTGGAATAGCAGCATGGGAAGCAGCACAACTAAATAGTACGCTAAAAAAGCGTGGCCAATCAGCACGTAATATCGAAGAGTAAATGGAAAAACCTGCGCACGACGGTTGCGTAATACTGGAGTTGACAAACACTTACAGGCTGCGATGTGTAATAATCATTTGATTCTGAAGCGAGTTCATTCTTTGGAGAGGAAATTATTCGCCGCCACTGTCATGCTGATGTTAACGTGTCTCTCCTACGGAGAGGACTGGCGACCCCGAGAAGGTGCCAATTTGATCGGGAGACGGGCACCGGAGTTCGAGGGACTTCACTGGCTGAACTCAGAGCCGCTGAGGTTGAAAGATCTGCGGGGCAAGGTGGTATTGATCCAGTTTTGGCTGATGGAATGTCCCTTCTGCGCGAATACAGCGCCGGCACTCAATGAGTTGTATGAAGATTACGCAAGTGAGGGCCTCGTGGTGATCGGAGTCCACCATCCCAAATCAGAGTTCGCTCGAGACGCCGAACGGATCCGAAGAGCGGCCCGTCGTTTGGGCTTCCAGTTCCCGGTTGCCCATGACAACGAGTGGAAGACTATTAACACCTACTGGACAGGTGTGAGAAGGTCCTTCACCTCTTCCAGTTTTCTCATTGACAAAAGCGGGACGATTCGTTGGGTCCACCACGGTGGCGAATACTATCGCCAGGGACGCAATCCCTGTGAGATCGAGGCTTTCCACTCGCTGGAGAGGGCAATAAAGCAATTGCTAGCGGAATGACTGAACACCCAAAATGCTCCCAGGGCCACACTTCGGCTGAACAGGGTTGACCATGAAGTCTTCTTCCTTTGATTGTGTAGAAGGAAATTTCCCTAAATGATAAGGCTTAATGATAAGGCTTAATGATAAGGCTTAATGGGTTAGAACGCAAAATCAACTGGTTTATATACTAATCGGAAGAACAGATGGGACGATCTTGCCTACCATACGCAGGTGAAAATCACTCCGTCGGCACCAGCCGCTGGGAACACTGGGAATGCCCAACCTGGAGCTGGAACGATCCCGCCAACTCCGATTTATAGAGGATGCCAAAGTGATAAGGATTAAGAAACCGTCTCGTAGAGGCTATCTACAATGCTCGTTCCGACAAATGCCTTTTCCTGTCTAACCTCTGTGAGAAGTTCCTGATAGCCGGAATCCTCCTCTACCTTTTTCATCACCTCTTCAAAAGCCGCGAGTGACTCGTAATTACAAACCCAATGTAGCTGATAGACTGGGCCACCGACGTTACGCATTACCTGGACGTTCGCCTCAGAAATATTCTTATTGACGTAGCTGGCTACTTTGACTGCCCACGCAAACGCCTCTTGCATCTCACCGTCTTGGATACTCGCTGTACGCACCCACGTTATCATCTGATCCCTTCTTGGTTTAGTATGGATGAAACAGTAGAAGTCTAACGCTCTTCAACGGCGATCCATTGTAAGGAGGTGACGGCCAACTGTCACTCCCCCGTCGGCACTAACCGCTTGAGTTCTTCGAACCAGTTGAGGACGATGACCAGTTCGTCGCGCGCTGATGTCTCCTCTGTCTGCTGTTCCTTGATCATCAAGAACCGCTGGCCGTCGGGGGAAATATCGTAGTGTCGACCGGTACCACTAAAGTACCTTCCCGTGAACAGGACCTCCGGACTCCCCGGCGCGAAGGTGGGCTCGGTTTCGATGCTGACCACCATCATCGCCTCTCCGTTGCGATAGAACAGCTCCCGCCCATTCGGTCCCCAGACAGGTGTGATTCCTCCATCGCTTGAGATCTGCCACTTTCCTTCTTCTACGTTAGGGAAAGGCCGAACGTAGACTTCCATCCGCCCAGACTCATCGGAGGTATAGGCAATCCACCGACCATCGGGCGAGATCACTGGATTAAGTTCAGCAAACTGCGTCTGGAGAAGGGACTCTGCAGTAGGCTCGCCCTCCATCGGCAGCACACCTAAGTCCCACCCTGTTTCAAAATTCCGTTCGTAGAAAACCAGCAACTTCCCGTCCGGCGACCAGCAATTGGGTATTTGGCGGTTTTGGCTTCTCGTAAGGCGCTCGACCGGGCCTATGCCGTCAGCCGACTTCCAAAACAAATTGTAATGTCCTCCATCGCGGCTCGAACTGAAGACCACCCTCAGGCCATCCAGCGTCCAGAGTGGACGGTCGTCACGAGCCGGATCGAAGGTGAGCCGGGTTGGCGTCTCGCGTACCAGGTCATGAATCCACACGTCCCAGTTTCCCGAGTCGGCAACTGTTAGGGCCAGACGCGTACCATCAGGTGAGACTCGGGGCCAACGGTAATAAGGCTGTGGGTCCGCAGCCAACGGCTCCTCTTGCCCCTCGCGATTCACCCAAACCAAAGTACGTTGCGCACTGCCCGGGACATAGACGAGCGTTCCGTCACCGGACAAGGCGTAGTCTACCCCTCTGACCCCCTCAAGGATCGGGACTGGATCCCCAGTTACCTCCAGCCGCTCCAGATCAAATGGAACAGCCATGAGCGCGCCCCCCAGCTGACAGACCAAATGTCCCGTGGGCGCGTAATAGGCATTTATACCGTCGTCGACCACAATCTTCTGCTCCCCGGTCTCCAGCGACAGCACCCTGATCTGGGAACGGTCATCGTTATAACGGACGTCGAACAAGACGGCCTTCCCACTGGGCAGCATCTTCGGACAGGTATACCGGAGTTCGCCCCTCTCCGGGTCCGGGATGACCAAGCTCTCCGGCTTGCCTCCAGCGGCTGAGACACGGTAGAGGCCCTTAGCACCTCCCTTGATAGAAGGTGCCGAAAAGACGATCGTGTCCTGAGAATTCCAACTCCCCCCACGCCACGACCGCGCGGAGCAAAGGGTCATCGGTGCTCCTCCCGTGAGCGAAACCTTCTTCAGCTTGCCATGGGCAAAAAACCCCACCCATTTGCCATCGGGAGAAAAGAAGGGAAACGTCTCTGCGCCCTCAGTACCAGGGATTGGCGTGGCCCGGAGCTCATCCAGCGCACGCACGTAGAGTTGCGTCCTGCCGTCACGCTCAGCGAGATAGACGATCTGACTTCCATCGGGTGAGATTGCTAGGTCTATCGAAGCGCGGTCCTGCAAAGGTGCGGTCGGCGGAAGCGTGATGACAAACTGCATCACGGACCGGGGCTCTGTCGACGGGCTCAGATTCCAGACCGTAAACAGGGCGCTCATGGCACCCACAACCATGGAACCAAGGACCCAGGGAATTAACTGCTGCCAGGATCTCTGGGCCTTCCCCGCGTCTGTGGGTGGCTCGGTCCCTTTAAACCGCTTGGTTTCCACTTGAGCTACTTCAATGGACAGACGGTAGCCACGGCGGGGGATGGTCTGGATGACCTGCGGATCTTTGGCATTATCCTCAAACGCCTTGCGCAGTTCCCAAATGGCTCGAGTCAAAACCTCATCCGTGACAAACGTGTCCGGCCAAACCGCCTGGATGATGCGCTCTTTGGAGATGACCTCTACACCATGCTCAGCTAGGCAGACGAGCACATCCATCGCCTTCGGTTCCAGGCGAGTCTCCTTCTCGGCCCCCACGATACGGTTTAGTTGAGGCTGGATGAGCCATTGGCCGATTTGGAAGTCACCTTGCATTGGCGCTTGCTCCTCAGATGGGCTTAGAAGACAGTAGAAGGCATGTTAGCACAGACGGACCGGCAAATGTAGGGCAAATCAAGGCGTTTCCGTTCTGTAAACGGCCGATGAATCGGCGGGAGGAATCCGAAGTGATCGCGGGGTCCGGAGCAGATTTTCTGGTTCTCGCAATCCAGAGTGAAATTTCCTCTCTTGAAACAAGGAGTTGAGCGCGAGACAGGGTGGAGCACTAAAACTGATCCAACAATTTGGCACGGATCTCCTCTCTGCACGCCGACGGCGGCAGCAAACGGAGCAATCTTTGGGCTTCCGACTTGAGGGCCTCGTTCACGATGAGGGCATGGTTGAGATCCGTCCACGCTTTGGCGCACTCATTCTGAGACAGGCGGATGATTCCTCGGTTGACAAAAGCCTTTGCCTGATCGGGCTCCAGCTCGATCACCCGGTTGTAATCGTGGAGTGCCCCTTCGAGATCTCCTTTGAGGTACAGAACTAGGCCCCTGCTATGATAGGCGTCAGTGAACTCGGGATCGATTTCGATGGCCTGGTTGAAATCGGCAACGGCTCCACCCAGGTCTCCATGTGCCTTCCGAACCAATCCCCGATTGTGATAAGGCTCAGGCAAACGGGCTCCGATCTGGATTGCCTTCTCATAGTCTGCCAGAGCACGGGCCACGTCTCCCTTGGAGTGCCTAAGGATGCCCCGATTATTGTAGGCGGCAGCAGCGACCGCTGCAGAACAGGGCGCAGTTCCCGGATCGGTGTCCTCGCTTATCTGGCACGCAAACTCGATGGCTCGATCAAAATCGGACAACGCACCATCCAGATCGGCCAAAGCCTGCCGACGGAGGCCTCGATGGTAAAAAGCCTCTGCCACCTCATTGCAGAAGCTTGTCGTCAGGTTCGGGGCGATCTCCCTTGAAGTCCGGAAATCCGAGATTGCTCCCGTGAGGTCTCCTTGGGCCAGGCGGAGCCGACCACGAGCCATGTATGCCTGAACGAAAGCCGCTTGGAGCTCAATGGCAGTGCTGTAGTTAAGAAGGGCAGCGTCGAGGTCTCCTCGTGCTTGTTTGACCACCCCCCGAAAGTAATAGGCCTCTGCACAGGCGGGGTCCAGCTCGATCGCTAGGTCAAAGTCAGCCCGGGCAAGGTCCAGTCGACCTTTCTGGAGCCATTCAGCGCCCCGTTCAAGATAGGATGCGACCATGACCGAGCGGGAAGGGATTTGGTCCCGAGAATCTGTCTCCTTGCTATACAGGTACAGCTGCACTAGAGAAAACCTGTCTGGGTCTTCCGTCCAAGGGGAACCCTCATTCTGCGCAAAGGCCCCGCCCAGATGCGACAGGGAGACGAGCCCCAGCAGGAAGACCGTGACCTTCTTAAACGAAGGTCGAGGTTTCATGTCTCTTCCTCCTTTTCTTTGCCGGCGGCGGCCATCGAAGTAACGGCCCCATTGTTCCCTCCTATTGACTGAAAAGTCTAAATCTTAAGTTCGCCACTGGTCTCCTGACTACAATGGCGCGCTCATCCAGCCGAAGCAAAATGGTCTTCTACCCAAGGCACGCGGCAAAGCAAGAGCCACACAGAAGTGATCCTACTAGTCCGAATCAGGAACCAGTGCGCCAGGTGCTTCATGGCTGGTCCTCCCTGCGAACTTTGCTGCTCCCGTAAAAATAGCCTGCACCCGCCTAGGAAGTCCTGATGGCCAGAACAGGTTTGAGACAGGTTAGTCTGATGAAAATCTTAGGGATCTGTTAGGGTCTGTGGCTTGGGGAAGAAAAAAGAAAATGAGCGCCGATGGCCGTCCACCATAGGTAGCTTCCAAGCCGTGCAGGAGTTTTGCCTAAATGTTGAGGTTTAATGGTTTAGAAGGCAATGTCAATGATGGCCGTATATGGAAAGTCAAAAGATATATGGGACGATCTTGCCTACCGATAAGGATTATATCTGGAATGCTCTTCAAATCGGCTACCACCGACAGACACCATGCTTTTTCGTCGCACTCCGGATACAATCCTTATAGTTAGGCTTGGAGTAAACTTTGACACCCGTACACGAATGTGTGTACATTCGTAGATGAAGAGGCGTGAGCTGGAACGTGCACTTCAAAATCTCGGGTGGAGATTCCTTCGCCACGGGAAGAGGCATGACGTGTGGAGCGATGGTGAGCGATTCGAAGCGATTCCTCGACATTCGCAGATCAATGAAAAGCTCGCGCGGGGAATCCTAAGGCGGGCTAAAAAACGAGGCTAATTATGCGATTCGATGGAAAGGTATACAAGGCTGGACGTTTCTGGCTTGCGGAGGTGCCGATCCTAGAGGCGATGACTCAGGGTCGCACTCGAAAGGAAGCCTTGGAGATGGTAGTGGACTGGTTCGAAACGATGGTGGACCGCCCAGGTTTTTCGGTGACCGTCCATCCCGGGAAAGAAGGAGAGTTCGAGGTCAGTTCGACCGATATTAGGACCATGGTGAGTTTGCTTTTGCAGAGACGGCGTCAGCTGAGTGGCCTCTCACTGGCCGAGGCGGCCGAGCGTCTGGGAGCCAAATCGCGCCACGCCTATGCTCGCTACGAGCGGGGTGAATCACTTCCCACCATAGAAAAACTCGACCAACTCCTCAGGGCGGTTTCTCGTGACCGAGACTTTGTGTTGGGTCAGAGCTCAGCGAGGTGACTATGCCGTAAGGGGAAGTTTCTTGGCGGTCAACGAAGTAGATCCCCTCGGCCGTGACATCCCCGACTGCGGGGAATTGGAAAGCAGGCCTGGAAGAGTGTTATAAGCAAGGCGTGTCTAAATAGTGTGCAAAGATTGAATACATGTTAGGCACCTGGAGATCGAATGTCACGACATATACCGGAGTCAGATTGGAAGGTCTTTCGGGAACTTCGAGCCAAGGCTCTGGAGCGATTTTGTGAGCGCGTGTTGAGCGATATCAGCCGGTTAAGAAAGCCATGAAGATCGATATCGAGAAGCTGAGCGAAGCGGAGTTGGTCGACCTCAACAACCGGATCGTGGAGCGCTTGAGATTCCTTGCCCAGATGCGTACACACTCCGAAATGCTGCAGTTCAGCATCGGCGACCGGGTCACATTCACGGCGGAAGGAGCTCGGTCCGTTTCTGGAATACTCACTCGCTACAATCGAAAGACGGTGACTGTGATTGCTGACGATGGACAGCGGTGGAACGTATCACCAGGATTGTTGAGCAAGGCAGAGACCGCTGAGACACGGAGAGTCGGAACGGGGAAGGTGATACATCTTAAGAAGAAGAAATGACCCGTGCAGTGCAAGCGGCTGCAGCTGACGATGCCAAGTTCGGGCTCGCCGAGTTTAGGCGAATACTGTCATCGGCTGCGACCGCTTTCTTCGTAACTCCTCAGCAGCCCGCGGAGGCGCTCCACGATTTCGGGGCGTTCGTCGTACAGGTTGGTCTGCTCCCGTGGGTCTTCCTTGAGGTTGTAGAGCTGTCCGGGCCGATCAGGGCTCGGCGGTTTGTCACTCGGCCGCACCCAGCCACCGGAGCCATCCGTGCCGAGGATAAGTTTCCACGGACCTTGGCGGATAGCGAAAGAGCCGTTCTCGGAGTGCGAGACGATCGCCTCACGGATCGGTCCCTCGTAGTCTTTCCCGAGTAGGGCCGGTGAGATGTCGTAGCTGTCGGGGCCGGCGGCTTCGGGCAGCCCCTCCCCGAGGATCGCCGCGACCGTCGCCATCAAGTCGTTGAGTTCGATGGGCTCGTCACATACCGTGCCAGCTTCGATGTGCCCCGGCCAGCGAGCGATGAAGGGAACGCGATGGCCGCCTTCCCAGATGTGCGACTTGTAGCCCCGCAGGTCACCGGCTGACTCGTGACCATTGGAACCGATGCGAGGTCCGTTGTCACTCGTTACGATTAAGAGTGTGTTCTCGGCCACGCCCATGCGGTCGAGGGCTCGGTGGATTTCGCCGACTGCCCAGTCCACCACCACGACCATGTCGCCGCGGTCGCCGCCCCCACTGACGCCCTGCGCAAAGGTTGGCGGGAGCCAGGGCGCATGGGGCGATGACAAAGCCAAATAGACGAAGAAAGGTCGGTCAGGATCCTCGGCCAGACTCTCCTCCATAAACTGGATCGACTTCTCGGTGAACTCCAGATCCACCGTCTCCAGCGAGAATGCCGGCGCGATCCACGCCGGCCGCGGCTTATGGTCGGCGTCAACATCCGGGTCGACGAAGATGGGGCGGTCGGGCAACCTTGTGGGGCGGTTGTTTTCGATGTAGCAGAACGGCCCGTCAATCGTGGAGCAAGCGGCGGTGAAGTACGCATAGTCGAAGCCCAGATCTGTCGGTCCACCGTGAATCGGCTGGGTAAAGTCGACGTTCATGCCTTCTTTCGGGTTGCCGTCCTGCCATGAGCCCCGCCAGTATTCAGCAGCATTCTCAGCTGTGCCGATGAGCCCGTTCGCCCGGACCCAGCCTAGGCCCAAGTGCCACTTGCCGATCATCGCGGTGGTGTAATCATGTTCCTTCAAAAAAGTGGCGACCGTGTGCCGGCCGGGCTCGATCAGGGGTGGAGTGTAGCCGCCAACGACTCCTCGCTTCAGCCAGGTCCTCCAGGAGTAGCGACCGGTCAAGATGCCGTAACGGGTCGGCGAGCAGACCGCTGACGGAGAATGTGCGTCGGTGAAGCGAATCCCTTCTCGGGCCAGCTCGTCCATGTTTGGAGTCGGGATCTTGGACTCGGAGTTGTACACACCGACGTCCCCGTAGCCCATGTCGTCGGCAAGGATGTAGACGATGTGTGGTCTCGGAGCAGCCGCCCTCTCCACGTCGTTCGGTGACTCGCCCGTGCGGGCACACCCGGCCGCGACCAAACATGCAAACCAGAGCCATCGACTCAACTCGACCTCCTACGTGAACGCTTATTCTATCGTGGTTGGTTGCGAGTGTCCCAGCGCGGTTGCGCTGGTGTTGAACAAGCCATTCCCCAATCCGGAAGTCAGCGTTTCAGCCCAGGACCCCCAGATTCTCCAAGTCGCTCCGCAGCTCTTTTTCGCCGACGAAAAGGATTCCCTGGATCCCCATTTTCTCCGCAGCCTGAACGTTTTCGATCCG
Source organism: Acidobacteria bacterium AH-259-L09 (assembly GCA_027717875.1). Next base: position 8,866 of record JALLOL010000029.1, read on the forward strand.
ATCATCAACCAACAACACTTCAGAGGGGGAACGCCCTACCTTATCCAAGGCTGCGCTGAAGATCTGTGGAGCCGGCTTAAGACTGCCCACCTGGTAGGAGAGAACATAATCGTCAAACTCGCGAATCAGAGGGTACGCTTGTATAAGACAGTCGAAGTGGATCTCGTTAGTGTTGGAAAGCGCTATTAACTGATGGCTCTGCTTGAGCTGACGGAAAAGCTCGGGTGAAAGCAGCCCTTCGGAACCCTTTCCGTCAAAAACAAAAATGCTTCCCCAGATCTTCTTGAAGTTCCGCAGTGGAATGTCTATTTCCAGTAAATCCGACATCCCCTGAAAAAACTCCTCCGTCGTGAGATGCCCAGTTTCGTAGCGAGGGATATCGGCGTGACCCTTTAAGCGTGTCTGCATTTCCTCCAAGGAAAGGTCGTTCAATCTCGCAATCGCTGCCAGTGCAGTTTCGTAGTTGAAATCGACGAGAACTTTACCGATATCGATAAAAAGGGTCCTTATCTTCACTGGGCAGCCTTGCTGAGATCGGCCACCTTCTCACCTTTGAAAATGCGCAAGGTTGCTTCCCAAGCCAGCCAGACCGAGAGCAGGAAGATACTTATTCCCAGGACCAATAGGAGATGCGCGCCGCTGTTCCAAAAGTCTCGCATTTTGATGGCCATCGCCGTGAGTGTGGTGATCAACATGAAACCCATGGGTACGCCTGTGTACCAGTAGGGACGGCGCCGGTGCATCAGATAGAGGGTCACCGTCAAAAGCGTAAAGCCACCCAGGATCTGATTGGTAGTGCCGAACAGCTGCCACAATGCCAGGCCCGCCGGCTGTCCCTCTATCTTATAGAAGGCGACAAAGCCGATGACGATGACCGCCAGCAGAGAAGCAACGTAACGATTGGAAAGAAGGGGGAATCTCACAGTTTCACTGATTTCTGAGATGTTGAAGCGTAACAGTCGTGTGCCCGAGTCCAGTGTGGTTAAGGCGAAAGAGATGGCGACCAGGGCCACAAACGCCTTAGCCACGTCCAGCGAGATCCCAAGCTGACTCAAGAAAAGTGCCGATCCGTCAATAAAGGCCTGCATGTTCGGTCCCAGGCCCGAGGCCAAGTCCCAAGAGTTGTAATGGCTCATCCACAGGTCTCGGGTCAGAAAGCCGGCCGTACAGGCCAAAACAGAAACCAAACCCAGCAATGACTCGCCAATCATCCCGCCATAGCCAATGAAGGGAGCATCGGTTTCTTTGTTAATCTGTTTTGCCGTGGTGCCCGAAGAGACCAAACCATGGAAACCGGAGATGGCTCCACAGGCGATGACGATGAACACAAAGGGGAAAAGAGGCGGTGCGCCCTCCGGGTGGGCTTGCACTGCAGGGGCCGCAAACTCGGGCTGTAAAACAAAGAATCCTGCATAAATAGACGCCAATCCCAGATACAGTAAAAGCGAATTGATGTAATCTCGGGGCTGAAGCAAGAGCCAAACCGGAAGTACTGAAGCCAAGAAGGCGTACCCGAGAAGCAGCAGGCTCCATTGCCCACGCGTCAGGTCAATGATGGGCAGTCGAATCCCCAACCACACACTGAACAGCGTGATGGCAAAGACCACCAGCGTGATTCGCCAAATTGAGGCGTTTTTCCTGTAAACCAGCCAGCCGACCACCACGGCCAGCGCTATCAGGGTCGTACACGGGTAGACGGCTTCCGGACTGTAGGCGGTGGTGAGAAGGGTAGCGGTAACGTGGACAAAAACGCCCATTGCCAGCGCAATTAAGAAGAAAATTATGATGTGGAAGAGAGTTTTGGCCCGGCTGCCAATAATTTCTTCAGCAACTTTACCCACAGACTTTCCGCGGGCCCGCATGGAGATGACGAGAGCCCCGAAATCATGAACAGCTCCGATGAAAAGTGTTCCAAACACCACCCACAGCATGGCGGGCACCCAGCCCCAAATCACGGCAATGGCGGGTCCCAGCATGGGGGAGAGCCCGGTAATGGACGCATAATGGTGTCCAAAGAGAATGTACTTGTTCGTCGGGACGTAATCGATGTCATCCTGGAGTTGATGAGCGGGAGTGGACGCTTGGGGATCCAATTGGAAAATGCGACGCCCCAGGTGTTTGGCATAAAGATGGTAACCGGCCAAATAGAGGACAAAGCAGGTCAGAGTTGCCAAGATTGTAGTCACAAGCCTATTCTCCTTTGATCGTCGGGATCCACCGTTCTTCTATACGCGTGTTCCATTGTCGGAGATACTGGCGATGGACCTCATCGTCAGGATACTGCTCACCAGTCACATAAGGATAGGCGGACATTCCATGAAAAGGGAGTGGGCCGATGTAATCGGGGTTGGCCGAGTTGATATCCATATCCTTGCCGAAGCCGTCTACATAAATCAGGTAATCTCGGACCCATCCCCGCGGCAGGTGCGGCAGGGACTTCACGTCGAAAAATGCCTCGATTTCATCTCCCGAGCGTGTGATAACGAACAGATCATCACGTCTCATCAACAGAGGCAGCACCTCGCCATAACGTGTATAACCTCCGATATGGACCTTCCACTGAGCGGCTGAAGAGATATGGCCATAGTCGTAAATTTTAGGTGTGCGACCGTCCGGGCTGGCGAACTCAGGAAATCCTCGAAAATGGAGATCAGCCCACCCAGGACGAAGACGGTAAGTGCGATAGTCGCTTCGAGCCGGTCCCGCTTCAACCAAAATCTGATCCCAATAAATCCGCATGTTTGTGAGGATGCGCACTTTTCGTGAATCGGACAAGAACTTGCCTGAAAGATCCACTGTCATGGTTTTAGGAAGTCCTGCGGGAAATCCCATGCGGTCCATCACAGTCAACCATTTGCCTTGCTGATCCTGAACCTGCACATAGGGTGGGATCAACTTGCAGCCCGCTTGAGATGCCGCCAGATTGCTAGTGCTGTCAGCATAGTCAATCCAGGCGTGCATGAGCAGGATCACTCGATCCGCCGCAATCGGTCCGAGATCCAGTACCATTTCATGCAGCTTTGCGTAACCTTTGAAAGGCAACTTGCGGAAGAGTTTCGGATAGATCCGATCCTTTTGGGATATTTCAGGGAGGATGTCCTTACCTTCGCCATCTGTGGCACGAATCGGAGGCCGAGCATTTGAAACGGTGAAGAGCTGGAAGCCCTGATAGGGCGGGCCAGGAAGAAGCTTTTCATCTGGATAGATCTCGTAGCCGGCGGGATGATCGACCGCTACCAGTTCAAGTTGATCAAACAGGATGACTTCTTCCAGTTGGTTGTTCAGGGTGATGGCCAGCTTCCCGTTTTTGAGGGCGACTTGGTCGCGCTTCAGCTTGATATATTCATCAGTGTCGGGATAGTTGTAAATTCCGGGTGCCAGCAGATAGCCGTAAGCGCTGCCTCCCAGGAAATCAGTTTGAAAGCGATAGGTCATCCCATCCCACAGGTAAATGAGGGGGCAGCTGGTCCCTTTGCGGTCCAATTCTTGTAGTTCAACCGTTTGATTAATCGGTTGTTCAAGCTCTGATTGTAAAACTCCACCGGGCCACAGCAATCTGAGCATGTCGACCCGATCTCGTTTCCCCAATCCAAAGTGGGCTATGGGTGACGACTGGCTCAGGAAACCGCTGCCGGCGTAGACTTCCATTTTCTGATAGAGGCTCCCGGATTTGATTTCGACCTTGGTCCCAATTCCCGATCTGTTGCTGCTGGTTCCATTTACCCGGACTGCGATCCAATTGTTCTGATTACCACCGTCGTTGCGAAGCAGCAAAGGTGAAGAACCGTTGACGTTGACGGCAAAGTCCAGATCGCCGTCCTTATCAAAATCTGCCACACTCAACCCACGAACCGGCAGGGATTTGATTCGAGCGAGCCCCGTCTGCTCTGAGACATCGTGAAAATTCCCCTTCTTGTTTTCAAGGAGATAGAAGTTTCTCAACTCTTCCTGGGACGGATTGTATTGATCAAAAAGCGGCGCTGCCGCCAACAGGATGTCGAGGTCGCCATCGTTATCGAAGTCAAGATAGTGAGCGCTGTGGGCAGAAGCGAAACTATCAGGGAGAGGCAGCGGCGTGGACTGGTATCTTTCGTTTCCCTGATTGATCAAGAGCAGGCTGCTTCTTGCACTGAAAGCGGGAAGCAGCAAATCCGTCAACCCATCATGGTTAAAATCACCGGTTCCAACTCCGGCTCCTCCTCCAGATCCGGTAGCTCCGCTCTTGTGGGCAACGTCAACAAAGGTACCGTCCCGAAGGTTGCTGAATAGCTGATTGGGAGCATCCAGATTGACAAGGTAGAAGTCGATGTCCCGGCTGTTGTTAAAATCCGTACAGACTGCCCCCAAGGTTTTCAGGGTGTCTCCGCTGAGGCCGGAAGTTTTGGAAACATCGGAAAAGGTCCCGTCCCCGTTGTTGCGGTAAAGCACATTTGGAGCGCCAGACAGGCCTTTTGGGAACACGGTTTTGCCTTTTGGGATACTATCCGGGTCAACAAAATTGGACACGAAAATATCCAGGTCACCATCGTGATCGTAGTCCACTTCAACGCCCCCCATCCCCCAGGAAGGATCACCCACTGCAGCCTTGGTTGTCACATCTGTGAAAGTTTCGTCGCGATCGTTCTGGTAAAGGACATTAGGCCCGTAGTTGACGAGGTAAAGATCTGCATAGCTATCATTATTGAGGTCTCCCCACAGGACGGCCATCGTTTTTCCTAAATATTCAATCCCTGCCTGTGAGGTGGTTTCTCGGAAGGTGCCGTCACCCTGGTTGCGGAATAGTGCCCCTCGTGCACCGGCGTTGGCAACAAAGAGGTCGAGCCACCCATCCCGGTCATAATCGCCAAAAGCGATGCCTGATCCTAAGTAGGGAACGATGTTATTCTCCAGGTCTGCCTTCGAGTTGATTTGAAGATTGGTTTGAGCAGGACCAGCGTGCTGGAAAAGAAGGCCCACCGATTCAGCGACTTCCGTGAAAGTCACTTCAATTTGATCCTCAGGCAAGATGTCGTCCAGGCCGGGGAGATATTTGGCAGGGATATTGTCGATAGCAATGGAGTATTTCCCCTGCTCCAGGTATTGAAGCCCAATGGTAGTAGTCCCGAACAGTCCTTGCAGTCTGCGGAATTCGTTCATCTCTTGAGTGCCCTTTTGGCGCTTTCCGCTGCGCACAAGAGCTATGGCCAAATTGTAATGGGCAGAGGCGTTGTACGGTTCTCTGAAAACAACCTTTTCCAGATATTCAATGGCGCTGTCGTATTCTTTCTGCCGGCTGTGGAGCAGCCCGAGGAAATAGTTGGTGGAGGGATCGTCCGGATCCCGTTGGTTCACTTTCAGAAACTGATTGATTGCTTCTTCCGCTCTATCTTGATTTCTGTAAATGAGCCCCTGTACATAGCGAGCGTGAACCTGATCGGAGTCCAGTTCAATCGCACGCCCCAAGGATAAGAGCGCATCATCGTATTCCTGAAGATTAAAATAGGCGATACCTAGATTGACATAACCAGGTACAAACTGGGGATCCATTTCAATGATTTTTTCAAATCTTTCACTGGCCTCTTGAAACTTGAGCTGCTCCATCAAAGCCACCCCAAAATTGTTAAGGCGCAGGATCTGTTCAATCTTGTCAAGCTCTTCCGGTACAACTTTCTCTTGAGCTTCAGAGGGCCTGATCAGCCCGTAAAAAGAGAGAACAAAAAGCAGGGGAAGGATCCATCGGAGAGACTTCATTGGCGCTTTATTCTACCTTACTCTTCTCTACTCGCAGACAAAAAGGTATTCTTTGAATCCATTTCTCAATAAAAAGGAATTGCAGGTGCGGAAGTTTGGCATGAGTTGATTGAGGTCGCTCTGTTGGTATTGTGGAGAGCGTCTCAAGACGCTGGAATTTGTCTGGTAGAGCAACCGTTCCTGATCCAGGATCTTGAAAGTGGTTGGTTTTTCGGGAATGTGTTTTAGGGTCGACATGAGGGCAAACAGCAGCGTGCCGGCGTGGCAAAATTGACTCAAATGCTGAATCAGATATCGGAACTCATCCCGTTCGAGATAGTTGAAAATGTCCCAAGTCATGACGATGTCGAAACGCGTATTCCGGGAATAAGGTAAGAGATACTCAAAGACTACTTGGTAGGTGAATCCGTCTTCGGGCGAGAAAAAATCGAAGGAAGTCAATGTCCGGTAGAAATCTTCAATGTAGATCTTACAGGGGAACTGGGAAAAGAAATCAACATTGGCTCCCAGGGCAGGGCCTAGATCAAGAACATTGTATTTCCGCTCGGGACGAAGGTGATGATAGAGGGCGTTTAGAGCGAGAGAGGTATGAGCTGCAGAGTGCCAGGGAGAGAACTCAAGCGGCTCTTTCGATTCTAAACTCGACCCTGAGAACCACCACTTCATGCCCTAGATGAAGGAGTGCTGACTCTTATGCCAACACCGATTTTCCTGCTTTGTGGAGTGTCCTTTTTGTGCAATTCTTTGTTTTGGGGAGCGACTTTGGCTGGAGAAGATTTTGCTTGAGGCACGGCCTCGCTGAGCGTAGGCTGCCGCTCTCCGCCCTCCGAATCCATATCAATGCTTCCCTTAAACTTGGCACCGTCCTCCAGGTTGACCCGTGGAGCCGTAATGTTCCCACGAACGACACCCGATTGACGAAGCACGATCTTCTCCACTCCGAAAAGATCGCCCTCAACTTCTCCCTCAATGCTGATGATTTTCCCGTAAATGTTCGCCTTGATGCGGCCTTTTTTACCCACCGTGATGTTGTTCTTCTTCAACTTGATTTTACCTTCGACTCGTCCCTGGATCAGCAAATCCTCTTCTCCGGTGAGTTCCCCTTTGATGCTGATGGAAGGGCCAATAATTGCCCTATCTTTCAATTGTTCCACGGGATTTTTCCGGGGGATCGAAGACGGGAATTCCGCACCCTCGGTTTCTGGCTTTTTCCACATAGTGTCACACTCCTGAAGT
>JALLOL010000290.1 GCA_027717875.1 Acidobacteria bacterium AH-259-L09
AAGAACAAGGGCTATCCCCCTACAAAGAAAGGCCAATAATTGGAGTCTTGTCAGATGTGGTATTTCGCTCCGTTTTGGCTGACATAGACTTTCGCGGAGACGGGTCTCTTCGTTCCTATTGATGGGCTAGCTTTGAGATGTTTCCAGGCACTTCTGGCAGCAATGACTGCCGTGATGGCAAGCAGCCATTTCAAGATTCTGCCCATGTTTCCGCCCTCGACAGGCTAAGTATATAGCAAAGTGGCGTTGGGCGCCTGCCCCTGCAGCAGCTTTTGTGCTGCAGGCAGCCAAGTGTTCGAGTGGAATAGTGGCTCAACAAGTCGCCGTTCGCGCTTTTCGCGGGCTATAAGTGCCGCGCTTCGTACTTACGAAACGAGGCACTAAAGGATAGACACGCCCCGCTTTTTGCTTTCTCACAAAACAACAAGGTGTAAAGATAACTGAGGATGACCATGTCGCCAGAGCATCCGGCACGAGGCTCAAATTGGGCTTTGGTTGCATTTGTTTTCGCTTTGACTGCTTATGCTGTGATGGCCGTGCTCGCTCACCACTATGCTTATTTCGATTGGGATGTGGCTCTCGCCCGTGGCATCCAATCCATCACTTTGCCCGGCTTTAACAGCGCGATGATCTGGATATCGGTCCTGGGAACCGGCTGGGTGCCGGTTGCACTCGTGGTGATAGTGGGGGTTTTGCTGTTGATTCGCCATTTGCGGATCGAGGGCATCATGTGTATGGCTGGCGTAGGTCTCGGCTTCCTGGTCAATCGATTATCCAAGGTTATCATCGCGCGGCCGAGACCGAATGGCACCGTGGTCGATGCTATCGTCGAGTACGGAAGCGAGAGCTTTCCTTCTGGACACGTGATTTTCTTTGTTGAGTTCTTTGGTTTTCTTTGCTTTCTTTCCTACGGGTTTCCCAGATCTGGCCCTCTGCGTCCTCTGTTATTTCCAGCCTTGGGCGGGTTAATCGCTTTGGTAGGTGTCTCCCGTGTGTATTTGGGTGCTCACTGGCCAAGCGATGTTTTGGGTGCTTACCTGGCTGGTTCCATCTGGCTTATGTTGATGATTGGGGTGTATCGACGTCTAAAATCAAAGGAAAAAAGTCAGCGCGAGGGCTCCTGATGCATTTTCACAGTTTCAGCAATTTGAAGTAAGGCTTCCAGTTGGCCTATTGTGGTAAGGGGGTGTTACGGGGGCCAGAGAGGTTGGTTGGTTGGTCTGACCCCAACCGACACGGTGACTTCAAATGAAGGTTGATGAAAACGATTCTCTGGACAAGCGTGACCTGGAAAATTTGCCGGTCCTGAGGGGTATCGAGCTTGAATCCGTTCGAGGTGCCCTCGAAGAGTGCCCTGTACGCCGGTTAAAACCGGAGGAGGTGCTGATTCATGCCGAACAGCCTAATGAGTTCCTTTACCTGCTTCTTTCCGGCCGTTTGCGCATTCACCTGAAACTTGCCCTGGATCCGATTACAGTACTGGAACCGGGAGAAGTCGTGGGCGAACTCTCGCTCATTGATCGTCAGCTGACCTCGGCCTATGTTGTTGCGGAGGATGAGTGCCGCGTGCTGGTACTCGATGAAGAAACGATGTGGTCCCTTGTTGATGCTTCACCGGTCGCACGCAATCTCTTGTTTGTCCTGGCTGGGCGTTTACGGCACGCGGATTCTCTTATTTCGGTGAGCCAACAATTACAGCGTCGATACCAGCACTACGCCATTACCGATGCTCTTACTGGCTTGTATAACCGTCGTTGGTTGGACGATACGCTGGCACGGCAAATGGAGCGCTCTAAAACCGGTCAGCGAGCCCTTTCTCTCTTGCTTATGGATATAGATGGCTTCAAAAAGTACAACGATACCCACGGGCATGTGCCCGGTGACTGCGTCCTTTATACCGTGGCACGGACTCTACGAGAAGGCATGCGTCCAGGCGAGATCATCACCCGATACGGGGGAGACGAGTTCATAGCATTGTTGCCGGACACCGACGCGTCCACGGGCCAAGTGGTCGCCGAGCGCGTGCGTGGGGTGGTCGCTAAGGCCGAAGTATACAGCTCTGAGGGAAATCCTCTTCCCTCTGTTACTATCTCGGTTGGCGTGGCGGAGATGATCGCTGGCGATACACCTGAGACGTTCATCGCTGCAGCCGACGCGGCTTTGTATGACGCCAAAGAAGAGGGCGGAAACCGAGTGTCTAAAGCAGACCGCGCTTGCTAAAAAGTTGTCCGCTAGCCGGCTAGGCTTCAAAAATCCTGTTCCAGTTCAACCTTTGGGCTAGACGCGGATGCGTTCGACGGGCGTCAAGCCGACGCAACCCGAGTTCTAAGGCGATCTGTTGTGCCTCCAGGAATTCCGATGACCTCAGGCGACGGTTAATCTCTGAGTAGCGCTCCGTGCCCACCTTGCCGGCCGGGTAGTACTGATCCATCAGGTTGACGTAGGTATCGGGTCCGAGTTCGGAGGCAATCCACTTGAGAATGGCGCGAGTCTCATCCAGACATCCGGGCATGACCAGATGTCGCACGAGCATTCCGCGCTTTGCCAGCCCCTCGGCGTCCAGCACCAGCTGTCCCACCTGACGGTGCATGGCCTTGATCGCCGCCCGGGCCGCCTGGGGGTAGTTCGCCGCCTTCATATAGGTCCGGCTGCGCTCGGCCGACCAGTACTTGAAGTCGGGCATGTAAATGTCGACGATACCATCCATCAACTCTATACTCTCGAGCGAATCGTAGGCACTGGTGTTATAGACGATGGGAAGGTGAAGTCCGCAATCGATGGCTTCGACGACTGCCTCGATGACCTGGGGAACGACGTGCTCGGGTGTGACGAAATTAATGTTGTGGCAGCCACGTCGCTGAAGCTCCAGCATCATCCTGGCGATTTCTCCAGGAGAAGATCCGGGGACAGCGCTACCGGGTTTAATGGCCTGACTGATGTCGTAGTTCTGGCAAAAGACGCAGCGAAGGTTACAGTGCGAGAAAAAGATCGTCCCTGAGCCCTTCCACCCTCTCAGGCAATCTTCTTCCCCAAAATGGGGGAAGTAGCTGCCAACCACTGCGTAGCGGCCGCTCTTACAGGCGGCCCATTTGTCCTCAAGGCGATTGACGCCGCAATCGCGTGGGCAGGCCCGGCACTCGGCCAGGGCAGTAACAGCTCGGCCTGCCCTCTCTCGAAGCTCGCGCCGGCCGAGGTTCAGGTAAGCGGGACGAAACGGCTTGAAAACATCCGTTGAGATCATCGCACTCCTCTAAGATAACACATTGTTTTCATTCCTTACATTCCGACCCAAGCCCGGGTTG
>JALLOL010000291.1 GCA_027717875.1 Acidobacteria bacterium AH-259-L09
CACGTCGAAGACCAGGAACACGTAGATAGGTAAGATTCAAAACGGAGAAGCTAGAACAGTTAAAGGTGCGAAGCAGAGGCTCATTGAGGAGAGCAGTGAGTTTCAAAAGAAGGACCCAGTGATAGGATGCTGCCTTCCACCGTGGAGTTTCGCGGCTAATCTCCTGAGAAGGTGCTTACGGTGCAGACCAGCTTCGGGGGTTTTCTGCCAGAAAGGGGTTATCCGTGCGGATACCCCGCCCCATCATCGGGTCAAAACGGAGCAACCTGGTTAAGTGAAAATGCAATGATTGATTCGGGGTTTTAGTGAGTTCGGTAGGGTGAAAATACGGTAAAATCGCAAGTAAAGCGCAAGTAGGCGCAAGTAGGCCCGGAAAAACGGGTGGGCTGAGCGGGTGTAAGTGCTTGAAATTAAATGGCGCGCCCGGCAGGATTCGAACCTGCGACCTACGGATTAGAAGTCCGTTGCTCTGTCCAGGCTGAGCTACGGGCGCGGAGCGGCGCTCACGCGCCGAGAGCAATAGAACAATAGAGCAAATGGGAGTGCTTGTTCAACTTGGAACTAGATCACAGATGACCACCAGTTTATTGTCTTTCGGACATTTGGGAACCGATTTCACGCCCAGTGGAAAAGGCATGTCAGCAAACTATACAATAGTCTAACACCAAGCCAGAGATGATCGAGGTAGGGTTCCTCAGCAATCGTGCCTCGCGTTAGCTTGTCCTGCTGAGGAGGCTGAACAATGAATGTAAACAACGCTCTGCTATCTGGGAGGCTGTTCGTAAGGTGCTCGCTGGCGATTGTCGTCTGTTGTACGCCGTCTCTTCTGGGGGCGGAAGTCAGCGGGGAACTAAAACGATGGCACAAGGTAACCTTGACTTTTGACGGGCCGCAGACCAGTGAGGACGCCGACCAGAATCCTTTCCTTCACTACCGCTTGAATGTGAGATTCACTCACGGGCAAAGTGGTCGAACCTATCTGGTTCCGGGTTACTTTGCAGCTGATGGAAATGCCGCCGAAACCGGCTCAAAAGCTGGCCGAAAGTGGCGGGCGCATTTCACCCCTGATCAGCTCGGAACCTGGACCTATCAGGTGTCCTTCAGGCAAGGTCAGTTTATAGCTGTCAGCGACATGCCCAACGCTGGTGAAGCAGCGGGTTTCATGGACCGGGAGACGAGTTCCTTTGAGATCGGCCCAACGGATAAATCGGGCCGGGACTTCCGGGCCAAGGGACGTCTTCAGTATGTCGGCAAGCACCATTTGCGTTTTGCTCACACGGGAGAGTATTTCCTGAAGTTTGGTGCCGACGCGCCGGAAAACTTTCTTGCTTACGCCGATTTCGATGGTGGCTTCAAGAACGACGGGCGAAAGGACGAACTGATCAAGACATGGACCCCTCACATCCGAGACTGGAAAGAGGGCGATCCGGTGTGGAGAAACGGCAAGGGGAAGGGCATTATCGGAGCCCTGAACTACCTGGCTTCAAAGGGAATGAACGCGTTTTCCTTTCTGACCTTGAGTACTGAGGGTGACGATCAGAATGTTTTCCCATACGTCAGCTACGAGGATTACGAACGTTTCGATGTCTCCAAGCTGGACCAGTGGGAGATCGTTTTCGAGCACGCGGACAAACTTGGACTCTATCTTCACTTCAAGACCCAAGAAGCCGAGAATCAAGGATTGCTCGACGGAGGTGGCCTGGGAGTCCATCGGAAACTGTATTACCGCCAACTCATTGCCCGGTTCAGCCACCACCTTGCCTTGAACTGGAATCTGGGTGAGGAAAATGGCGAGTGGGGGCGGGAGCATCGAACCCCGCCCCAGGATTCCGAGCAGCGCAGGGCCATGGCCCGTTACTTCCATCAGCACGATCCCTATGGCCACCATGTCGTCATCCACAACGGCAGACCGTTTGACGATCTTCTTGGAGAGTCTTCAAAACTGACAGGAGCCTCCGTACAGACGAACAGAACCGATTTCAGCAATGTATATGACCGGGTCAGGGAATGGATTGAAAAATCGCGACAGGCAGGCCGACCCTGGGTGGTGTCCTGTGACGAACCCGGCGACGCCCAGCACAGCCTGTTACCCGATGCGGAAGATCCAAAGCATGATAACGCCCGTAAGAATGCACTATGGGGGGTGCTCATGGCCGGTGGAGCCGGGATTGAATGGTATTTCGGCTACCGACACGCCCACTCAGACCTAACGTGTCAGGACTGGCGAAGTCGAGACCTGGCATGGGACCAGAGCCGCCACGCCTCGAGATTCTTCAGCGAATACAAGATTCCCTTCTGGGACATGTCCGCCAGGAACGAACTCAGCCTCAGCAACGACTGGGTACTGGCCGGGCGCGATGAGGCCGGAAGGTGGGTTGTTGTGGTCTATCTCAAAGATGGGGGCCAGACGCAGATTAACCTGCCTTTCAGCGAATTCGAATACGGTTGGTTTGATCCGAGAGGGGGCACAGGTCTTGGAGGATTGCTGCAGCCGGGAAGCGTGATAGGCACCACTGGCTCGGCCTTCACTGCTCCTGACCAGAATGATTGGGTCCTGCTCGTTCGTCAAAAGGACTAGCAGGGAACATGGCTTGGGGAATTTTCTCGAGCAAAGGGCCGAGGAGATCGACTTTGATGACAGACGTCGTTTACTGGAAACCTTCTTTCAATCCAGCAATGACTACATCGCCATCTCTGCGTTCTTAGAGATATTTAACCGAAGAATGGATCCAGTACGCTTTTATCATATATCTAATTGTGATTAATCATCAGCACGCGTATAATTGAACAAACAGCTTGGTCGTTTGGCGACTGTGATGGGGGAAACCGGACGAACCCCTAGGAGCAGCTGCGAGAGAGGAACTCACACAAGATTAGCTATGGGCTCGTATCGAATCGCGGTTTTGCCCGGTGACGGCATCGGGCCGGAAGTCATGGAGGCGGCCTTGTCCGTGCTACGGGCCTTGTCCGAACCAACCGATGGATTGAGCCTCGAATTCACCGTTCATCAGGCTGGCGCGAAGTATTTTCAGCAAGCCGGCGAAGTGCTGCCTGACAGCGTGCTGGCCGATTGTTTTGCCGCGGACGCCGTTTTCTTGGCTGCGCTGGGATTGCCGGAGGTCCGCAACGCCGACGGCACCGAAGTGCAGACCGACATGATGATGCGGTTGCGCCGTGAGATGGGACTATATGCCGCAATCCGGCCGATCCGACTCTATTCGGGTGTCTCAACACCACTGAAGGATGAGCGTGGAGGAATCGATTTCGTCATCGTGCG
>JALLOL010000292.1 GCA_027717875.1 Acidobacteria bacterium AH-259-L09
CGTCCAGCTATCAGCAAGCAGCCCGGCTTCGGGGGGGTGAAATTGCTGAAACTTCGTGAAACGCTTGCCGGTCCAGGTCCTGCCAATCGCAAGTATCGCCTCCTGATCAGCTTTGCAACTGAGGATCAACGCAAGCAGTGGGTAGCGACGGATGAACACCAGCGTGTCTGGCCCACCATCCGGAACACTCTCACAGGCGGGAACTACACGGCCATTTTATACGAGGTGGTGTGAAGATTCCGGAAGCCGCTTCAGTGAGTTATTTGAGACGTCTGCGTGAGGCGGTATTACAAAAGATCTCCTCCGGACATCTGGGGGAACCCGTTTTTGCTCGTCTGGTTTTGGCAGTCTCGGCCGACCACGGACACCTGCTGCCTGCTGCTGGAGAAGGTGTAGCTCTAGCGGGGGAGGTACTGCGAGCGCAGGTCCAGAGGGTCTATGCCGGGGGAAGTGTCAAGAGCGGGCATTTGGCTGTCCAGGTGGAGCTGGAGGCAGCGCGAACTGCACTGGTGACCGTGGCAATGCTGCGCCACGAGCTGCCCCGCGTCGACTTGCTCGTAATAGGTAATCACGGAACACTGTATCATGAGAACAATGAAAAGGCTTTGAGCCAGGAGTTTGTCGATGTCCCCGGCTTTCAATTCTTTAAGGTGACCACAACAGGCCAGCATTTCCAAGAAGCGGTGCGGCAATCTCTGAGCAAAGGAGAACCCGTATCTGTGGTCAAGGGAGCTGATTGATGAGTTCGAAATACGGTATCTTGCTGGTGGGTGGGGGCCGAACCCATCAGGAAAACTACGCCGTGCAGTTTGCAACGGATCCTCGGTGTGAGCTCATTGCAGTGACTGACGAGGCTGATGTTGAACCTCGGCGGGCCGGCTGGAATCAGGAACTGGCTGAGCGACTCGGAGTACCGCTTTTGCCCGACCTTGACCAGTCTCTCACACGCCCGGACGTTCACATAGCCAGCGTTTGTGTCGAATTCGAGCGTCGAGCCCGGGTCGCAATACGGTGTGCCAATGCAGGAAAACACCTATATCTGGATAAGCCGCTTGCCACGACAAACGAACAAGCGGCCCGGCTGGTTGCCGCTGTCCACCGGGCCAAGGTCAACAGCCAGATGTATAGCATGCTGCGAATGCCCTGGGTCCAGGGCGCGAAACGCCTGGTTGCCAGTGGACAACTGGGTGACCTGGTGGGTATCCACTGCGATCTCCACTTTGCCAAGGGGCGCTCAGGGACTGCGGATCTGAACCAGCTTCGGAAAGAGCACTTCCCACCGCGACGCTTCACGTTTCTGGATTCTAAACGCGAGCTGTTCACCACAGGAGTCTACTCGATTGGACTCATGCGCGGGCTCGGCGGCCGGCCGGTGCGGCGGGTATATGCCCGGACTGCCAACTACTTTTTTCGGGAGCACCAGAGGAATGACGTGGAAGACTTTGCCGCCGTGACCCTCGAATTTGAAGGAGGATTGGTCGGAACCCTCAGCGGGGGACGGATCGGATGGCTGAGCCATCCCGCTTCCGGACCCATGCGGCTGTACCTGATCGGCACCCGGGCGTCGCAGCTCGTAGATGCCTCCCGGCCCCGCTTGGAAGTTTACGGCGATGCGCCCGCATGGCGCCCCGGACCGCCTCATCCGGAAGACCCTATGGGATTCTGGAGGAGTACCACCGAAATCATGGGAGGTGTCAGGAAATTTACTTGGACTGCGATGCAGGCTGCCACTCAGTCTGACCCATCCTTTTTCGTCGATTGCCTGGAGACAGGGCGAGAAAGTGACATGAGTGCGGCTGAGGGGGCTGAAATTCTGAAGGTGCTCTTGGCGGCTTACCATTCGGCAGCGACTGGCAGGCCCGTAGAGCTGGCATAAGCGTTCGTGAATTCGTGCTTTCGCGCTGTCGTGCTCTCGTATTGAGCTGGCCGTCAGGACGAAAGCACGAAGTCTCGAAAGCACGAATTGACAAATTCACGAAAGCACCAATGTACGAGAGCACGAAAGGAGAAGACATGAAGCGACGAACTTTTTTGAAAACGTCAACCGCCGCCCTCTCATCACTTTTCACCGCCAGAGTGCTTGGAGCCAACGATCGTGTGATCCTAGGAATCATGGGAGTTCGCGGCCGGGGGAAGTCACTGGCCCGAGAGTTTGCGGCTTTGTCTGATGTCGAGGTCGCCTACATTTGCGATGTCGATCAAAACGTAGTTGCCCCCGCCCTCCGGATTGTAGAGCAGGCCAAAGGGAAGAAACCCAAGGTGGTGGGAGACTTTCGTCGAATTCTGGACGACCCGGCGGTGAATGCTCTGGTCGTAGCCACTCCCGATCATTGGCATGCACCAGCGACGATCCTCGCTTGTCAGGCGGGGAAAGACGTCTACGTGGAAAAGCCCATCTCGCATAAGCTTCGAGAAGGCCGGCTGATGGTCCAGGCAGCTCGCAAGTACAATCGGGTAGTCCAGGTGGGTACACAGAACCGCAGCCGTGCCACGGTTCAGGCCGGGATCGAGTTGGCCCGCTCGGGTCAACTCGGAAAGATTCTCATGGCCAAGGCGTGGAATAGCCAGCGACGAAAGAACATCGGCCGCAAATCGGACGGCGCGGTTCCACACGGGGTCGACTATGACATGTGGCTGGGACCGGCCCCGAAACGCCCCTTTAACCCGAACCGTTTTCACTACAACTGGCACTGGATCTGGGATTATGGCACCGGTGATATGGGTAACGACGGGGTGCACCAGTTGGACATTGCCCGGTGGGCGCTGGACGTTGATTATCCTCAGGCTGCCGGCTGTTCCGGCGCAAAGCTCTTCTTCGACGACGATCAGGAAACCCCCGACACCCAGATCGCAGCTTTCGAATACCCGGATAAGATGCTCCTCTTCGAGATGCGGATCTGGGCACCCTACAAGATGGAAGGGGCTGACAACGGCGTTGCTGTCTACGGCTCGGAGGGGTACATGATTTTGGACCAGCAAGGTTGGAAAGTGTACACAAGAGACAATCACCCAGGTCCCAACTTGACCGCGGTTGACCTTCCCGATGCTCACTATCGCAACTTCGTCGAATGCGTCCGCACCCGCCAACGACGGGTTTGTGACATCGAGATTGGTTATCTCTCCACAGTGCTGGTTCACATTGGCAACATCGCAATGCGAGTGGATCGCAAGCTCCACTTCAATAGCAAGACTGAGAGCTTTGTCGATGACAAGGAAGCGAATGGCTACCTCAGCCGGGCATATCGGCAACCGTGGGTGCTGACCGATAATGTTTGAA
>JALLOL010000293.1 GCA_027717875.1 Acidobacteria bacterium AH-259-L09
TCCACAGGCCGTCGGCAACCGCCTGCAATCCGTTGGGCATTTTGCCGGGTGCTTGGAATGCCTTTTCGAGACGCTTAGGAATCACTGGGAGCTTCGCTTTATCATCACTCGGTGATGCCAGGGCCGGCCATGCCAGTCCAGTTCCCCCGAGCACTCCCAGGAACAGGCGTCTGGAAATATCCGCTTTTGTTAACATGCAAACCTCCTTGCCCCGCTCACTGCCTAGGCCGACGATCGAACGTGAGTTCCCCCGACAGAAACTCCTTTCCTTCCGGGTCCTTGTCGTACATTTCGAGAACGTACCGATCATCGCTTTGTATCCGGTAGACCCATTTGGACTCCTTATCAGATTGGGTTAGGGGATCACCGTAGGAGCCCTTAAACGTGATTACCTTACCCGCCGGATCACACCGACCTTTGGAAATGATCATCATGGTTGCCATGGTATCGATCCACATAGAGACATATTCGCCCTTATAGTTGTCGTAACCCAAAAGGCCAAGTCCCTCAAATGCGGGCATCGACTCCGTTGCCTCACCGCTTACTTTTTGCTGGAGAAAACGTCCACCGAGGATCCAGTTCGACTCCGCTTTACTCTGATCCTCCGTCCAGGCGACATCCGGGGACATGCGGAATCTGAAAGAGACGTTCCACTTCCCTGCCATGGGCTTGAGGTATTCATGGTATTGACCCGGAGCAGCGTACTTCATGTAAGCGGCCATCATTTCCTGCATTGCATCTTCGCCGGCTTCACGCTCACGATGACTCCCCTCAGGCTTCTCTTGTTGTGCAAACAACGGGAACCAGGCGGCCGACATACAGAGCAACAGACAGCAGATAATTTGATTTCTTCGCATAGGAACCTCCTAAAACTTACAATCAAAGAGTAAAAGTATTGACCAAGGGAACCAAGTCCTGCAACCTATTTGTACGAGCATGAAGGACCAAAACGGCAAGACCAAACTTAGGAAGGGTTTGTTGGAAAGCCAGATTGCGATCAACGGTAATAAAAACATCAAATTCTTTCTGCGCCTTGGCGAGCAGTTCACCGTTGTCTAGACCCGCCCAGCCCATTTCCGGGGCTGTTTTGACCACGTGGCCAGAAATCTCCCTTACAGGCCCAAGCGGACGGTGGTTCCTCCTTCGGTTTCACCACCGCGGTCTGCCCGACTGAGCAACTTTGCGAAATCAGTTTCACCATTCCTGATCTTTCGACTAAGATGGTTTCCAGGAGGTCTCAGGACGCGAAGTGGTGGTTCGAGGCCGCCTCTTAGGACTCGACGGGGGCTTCTAATTCTTCTGCGGCTGCGACTTCCTGGGGCGTGAAGGTTAATTCGTTCCTGGAAGGATTGTAATCGACGAGGACAGTGTAACCCTCGGCGACTTCTCCCCGAAGGAGGAGGTGAGCCAGCGGATTTTCGACCTCTTTTTGAATGGCTCGCTTCAAGGGTCGCGCACCGAAGTTCGGGTCATAACCAACCCGCACCAGGAAAGCACGCGCCTCGTCTCCCAACTCGAGCCGGATCTTTCGATCCTTCAGACGGGAGCGCAAATGGCCCAACTGGATTTCGACGATCTCCTTCAGGTGCTCCTGGGAAAGGGAATGGAAAACAATGACTTCATCGACCCGGTTCAGAAATTCAGGCCGGAAGTGACGTCTCAGCTCCTCCAGGACGGCCTTTTTCATCCGCCCATACTCCTGACCCTCGAAGGCACCCGAATACTCAAGAATGCGCCGGCTTCCCATATTGGAAGTCATGATCACAATGGTGTTTTTGAAGTCCACGGATCTTCCCTTGCCGTCCGTTAGCCGTCCATCGTCCAGAACCTGCAAGAGGGTATTGAAGACATCATAGTGAGCTTTTTCGATCTCATCCAGGAGGATCACCGAATAGGGACGGCGTCTGACCGCCTCGGTGAGCTGGCCGCCCTCCTCGTAGCCCACGTAGCCCGGAGGGGCACCAATCAACCGGGAGACGGTATGTTTTTCCTGATACTCGGACATGTCGAGTCGAACCATGGCACGATCGTCATCGAACAGGAATTGGGCCAGCGCTCCTCCCAGCTCGGTCTTGCCCACGCCAGTGGGACCTAAAAAGATGAAGCTTCCAATAGGACGGTTCGGATCTTTGAGACCCGAGCGAGCTCGAATCACCGCTTCCGCTACCGCCGTGACTGCTTCATCCTGACCCACCACACGCCGGTGAAGTTCCTCTTCTAGATGGAGCAGTTTTTGCATTTCCCCTTCCAGCAGCCTGGAGACGGGTATGCTGGTCCAGCGGCTGACCACCTCAGCGATGTCCTCATCATCCACTTCTTCCTTGAGCAGCCGGCTTTCTTTTTGCTTCTTCATCAGGAGCGTTTCTTCTTCCTTGAGCCGGCGCTGCAACTGTGCCAACTTGCCGTACTTCAGCTCGGCGGCCCGGTTCAGATCATACTGGCGTTCGGCCTGCTCGATTTCGATTTCAGTCGTCTCCACCTGTTCACGAATTGAACGCAAGCGCTGAACCGTGTCTTTTTCCGCCTGCCACTGGGCCTGAAGTGTATCGGCCTGAGCTTTGAGATCGGCCAACTCTTTCTCCAGTTTGGCCAGGCGATCCTTGGAGGCTTTATCCTTTTCCCTCTTCAGTGCTTCTCGTTCAATCTCCAGCTGCATCACTCGACGCAGCACCTCATCCAGCTCCGAGGGCATCGAGTCCATCTCGGTACGCAGTTTGGCGGCGGCCTCATCAACCAGGTCAATGGCCTTGTCGGGAAGGAAACGATCCGCAATATAGCGATTGGAGAGCACCGCAGCAGCCACCAATGCAGAATCCTTGATCCGGACCCCATGGTGCACCTCGTAGCGTTTACTCAATCCGCGCAAGATAGAAATGGTGTCTTCCACAGAAGGCTGGTTGACCACAACCGGTTGGAAGCGTCGCTCCAAGGCGGCATCCTTTTCAAGATGTTTGCGGTATTCGTCAAGGGTGGTGGCACCGATGCAGTGGAGCTCTCCACGAGCCAGCATGGGTTTGAGGAGGTTACCGGCATCCATGGCCCCTTCGGCCTTCCCGGCCCCGACGACAGTGTGTAACTCATCAATGAAGAGGATAACTGCGCCTTCCGACTGGACCTCCTTTAGTACCGCCTTCAGTCTCTCCTCAAACTCGCCTCGATATTTGGCGCCCGCGATCAAGGCGCCCATGTCCAGAGCCACAATGCGCTTGTTCTTCAATCCTTCCGGTATATCTCCTCGCGAAATCCGCTGCGCCAACCCTTCCACAATCGCGG
>JALLOL010000294.1 GCA_027717875.1 Acidobacteria bacterium AH-259-L09
CGGAAAGACAGGTTGTCGAACATGCTGTAGTACGACAGAGTTACCAATTCGCGGCGAATCTTGCGCACGAGTGAAGAATCGAGGTTCGTCGTCGCAAATGCGACCGTGGATAATAGGGTCCAACCGATGACGAAACTTAGTATCAATTTATGAATGTTGCTCCTCATTTGATTTCCTCCTTCTTTGTGTTTGTTATTTCTTCGTTAGTAAGTGCAACAAGTAACCGATTTCTTACACTGTCCAGTGGAGTGGTTACTATTTGAAAGCAAGATATTGGTCCCTCATGATGGACTCGCAAATCACCGCCGGGAGAGGCCGCTTTTTACTTTCTCCCTCTGCAGCGAAGGTACCCTCTCGGAGCTCCATTTGACGATGTCTTTAATTGTGAAGTATTGCTTCTTCCCTGAGCAGGGCGTCGAGTTTGTCAGCGATCACCTTCTTTGAAGCTGCGCCAACCACCCGATCCACTACTTGTCCATCCTTGAAAAAGAGCAGCGTCGGGATGGAAAGAATGCCATACTCCATGGCGATGTTTGTATGCTCGTCAATATCTAACTTACCCACTTTGGCGCGCCCCTCGAAATCCACAGCCAGTTGTTCGATGACGGGCGCGATCATCCGGCACGGTCCGCACCAGATCGCCCAGAAATCGACCAGAACCGGCTCTGTGCTTTCAAGCACTTCACTGTGGAAGTTTTCCTCGGATAGGGTAATGTACTTAGCGTCGTTTGCCATTATTCTGATCTCCTTTTCAGATTCGATTAGCATCTCTGAATCCGAAAAATACGCCGAGGAAGTCAACGCAAGACTGATAATCAAGGCTTTCCCCAGAACTATCCCCAGCGCGATTTTCTTCCAAGATTTCATCTTTACCTTATTGGTGAGTGCAATGACGCGGCGAATTCTTACACCCAGAAACGGAACCGCGAGGGAGTGGCCTCGGCAGCGAGCTTTGCGATGATGGCGATTTACCGACGATCCGCAGTTTACGGCGCTGGAGCGAGTTGTTCTCTTTCTTCTCGCCGGTAAGATGAATACAGCTGAGATCCGATGAGGATAATCCCAGCGGCAAAGATTCCTTTTAGCACTTCGGCAGGGAGGACGTCGGCGCTCAAGCTTCCCCTTTTAGCCACTTCAGGCAGCGCGATCTCACCAATGGGATCGTTAAAGCTCAAGGCTGCTATTCGGCCCAGGGCAGCAACACCAGGCTGCCGGTAACCTGGTTGGTGGAGATCAACCGGTGTGCCTCCGCCGCCTGGCTCAAAGGCAGCGCGCGGTCGAGTGAAGGCTTGATCTGTCCTAGGCGGACTTGCTCCAGGCCCCACTTCAAGTCCTCCACGTCACTTGCCATCGAGCCGCGCAGCTGCTTCTGAGCGAAAAATAAGCTGCGGATGTCGAAGGTGACCTCGGTGCCGGCGACGAAGCCAAAAGCCACCACGGTGCCCAGAGGCTTCACGACATCAATGCTCTTGGGCAGGACGTCGCCTCCCAGGTTGTCGATCACCACGTCAACGCCAAGACCACCGGTCCATTCCTTGACCTGCTCCACGAAATCGTCTTTGCGCGTGTTGATCACAAGGTCCGCGCCCAGCGATTTCGCGTACTCGCCCTTGGCATCGTCACGGACAGTGGTGGCAACTTCCGCGCCCAGGGCCTTCGCTACCTGAATCTGAAGGCTGCCGGAACCCGAGGCGCCAGAATGGACCAGCACCTTGTTGCCGGCTTGGACCTCACCCACCGCCTTGGCACACCGAACGCCGGTGGCCAGGGGCACGGGGAGCGTCGCCAGCTCCTCAGGTTTTAGGCCAGTGTCATCCTTGAGCACAAAGCGTGCGGGCACCTCCATGTACTGGGCATAGGCGCCCCAGGTCCCCAATCCGGGCAGCGCGAAGCTAGGTGCCGTGATCGCCGGGCGGATGTCGTAGTCCTCCTCGTTGAGCGGGTAGCCGGGTGCGGGAACCACACGCTCGCCGACCTCAAAGCCGGTGACCCCTTCGCCGAGTTCGGCCACATCGCCAACGGCGTCGGAGCCCAGGATGTGAGGGAAGGCAAGCTCTGGAACGACGGACCCTTCACGGATGTAATGGTCCAGGCGGTTGATGCCGGCAGCCAGCACCTTAATCAGCATGTGCCCGGGCTTGGGCTTCGGCGTCTCAATATCTTCGTACTTGAGTACATCGACATCGCCAAATTGATGAATTACTGCTGCCTTCATTGGACTTCCTCCTTTTTTTTGCATTGATTAGGCTACTGAACTCATTCATGGTCTTGTTACTTTTTGGTTTTTAACTAACTATAACTGCTTTGTTTTCAAGTCTCATGCATTTTGGGGTTTTAGTTCTTTTATGAAGCCTAAACTTGATAAGTGTATGCACTGGTGTGTGGGAAAAATTGCAAAGCCTCACCGAGGAGATACTCAAGAAAAGGTTGAAAAAGTTGCTTTGCGTTCAAGAGATTAGGGCCATCCTCAAGCGGCGGGATAAGCTGGTAGAGCACATTCAAATGTTGATTGAAAAACGCGGAGAGCGGGTGGGGCAGATCGCCCCACTCCCTCGCTCTCAATTTCATGCAGCACTGCCTGCCTCTGTCACAGAGGCTGCGCAACTTCGCAGCCAGACATAGCTGAGCCCCAAAATCGCACCATAGATCAGATGTCCGACCAGGCTGGGAAGCATCTGGGCTGCCGCAGAGGCATTCCAGTTGACACCCAGTCCCATGCCCATCATCAGTGGCATGAGCGTCAGTGGTCCCAGAAACCACCAGGCTCCACCGTAGACCAAGCCGTAGCCCAAGCCACCGCTTGCGGCAGCAACGAAGCGATCGAAAACGGTCGAAAACGACGCTCCGATCAGGGCGCTAATGACGAGGTGAACAACGAAGCCTGTAATGGCCGAAGGATGTCCAATCAACTTGCCGATCATGGGCAGCATGCCCGTCATTGCCATCATCGCTCCGAACACCAGACCGCCGGCCAGACCGGCGTAAGCACCAAGCTTAATGTTTCTCACGTTCATTCTTTTACTCCTTTCAAAGTTTCTATTTTTACTTCAGGTCGCCCCCCTCACTAAGATCCAGTGAGCCGAACACTTGCAGGCGACCCCTGTGGCCTTTAAAATCAGGCTGCCTGTGCCGGAAAGCCTGATCCTTTTCGGGCCTCGTCAAGTAAGTGCACCAAAGGCGCAAATTCTTACACCCAAAATGGGAAGCCAGCCGGAGGAGTGAACTGAACAGCAAGTCGTGGAACGTGGCGA